>JACQQF010000045.1 GCA_016207095.1 Candidatus Methylomirabilota bacterium
CGGTGATCAGATGACCCCACCGCCGTTTACTCCTCAGTATTGCTACAAGCGCATTAAATAGGGTGTCATTGCTCCGAAAGTCTCCCGTCACGCGTCGTGTCACCCTGAGCCGAGCGAAGGGTCTCCGAGATTCTTTGCGTCGCTCAGAATGACAGAGAGAAGTAATGGACTTTCATGCCCCTGGGCGCGCCGCAGGCGCATGGGGTATTGCGAGGAACGAAGTAGCGCGGCAATCTCAAAAGGGGCGGGATTGCTTCACTCCTTTCAGTCGCTCGCAATGACAGAGAAAAAGGGAATGGTCGGAAAAGACCGGCAACAACAACTGCTGGAGTTCGCCGTAGACGCCGCCCGGCAGGCCGGGGAGATCACGCTGGAATACTTCCAGACCGTCCTCACCCCGGAGCGGAAGCCTGACCGGACCTTTGTCACGGCGGCCGACCGCAAGGCGGAGGAGAGGCTCCGTGCACTGATCCGGGAGGCCTATCCGGATCATGGCATCATCGGCGAGGAGTTCGGCGAAGAGCCCGGCGCGTCGGGCTGGACCTGGATCATCGACCCACTCGACGGAACCGCTTCCTTCATCCATGGTGTCCCCCTTTTCGGCGTCCTGCTCGGACTGGAATCGGATGGGGAGGCCGTTGTGGGGGTGGCGAACTTTCCCGCGTTGGGCGAGCTGGTCTCGGCGGCCAAGGGATTGGGCTGTTTCTGGAACGGCCGCCGCGTCGCTGTCTCGGTCGTGGACAACCTCAAAGACGCGCTGCTCCTGTTCACCGATAGCTCCGGCTTCCAGCCTCACGGCCGAGAGGGGGCTTTCCGCCGCCTGCTCGCAAGCACCCGCATGCACCGTAGCTGGGGAGATTGTTATGGACACATCCTGGTCGCGACGGGGCGCGCAGAGGTCATGCTCGATCCAGTGATGAACGTCTGGGACTGTGCCGCATTGATGCCGATCGTTCAGGAGGCGGGCGGGACCTTTACGGATTGGGGAGGACGGCCGACCATTCGTGGAGGGAACGCGATCTCGACCAACGGGCTGCTCTTCGACCAGGTGATGCGGATGGTGAGGGAGGGAGATTAAACAGAACGGGCGTTCCCGATCGGTCCGGAAACGCCCGTTGAGATGCAGCTAGAGGCCGTCATCGATCTTGGTACTTGCCTTTCTCCTTCTCCATCGCCTCCTTACCGGCCTGGTAGGCGGCGCTGAGAATCGATTTCTTTTCATCAAAGATCTCTCTACCCTGCCCGACCGCCTCCTCGACCCGGCCCCTCAGATCTTCCGCAAGATCGGCGGTCCGCTCTTTCAGATCTGTCGCGAGGTCTCGGAGGCGAGCGCGGGTCTGCGGGCCCCGTTCTGGAGCGAACAGAAGCGCCAGGCTTGCGCCAAGGGCGCCGCCAATGATGAACGCCAGGGCGAGAGAAGCTGGGGCGCATCCCCGTTCTTCGCTCATGTCCGTCACCTCCTTCCTATGAATCTTGCTACGAGAGTCTGAAGGCCAACCCGAACGCCGGTCAGAACAGCAGCGCCCGTAATCAGCTTCGGGACCACGCTATGTTGGATCAGTTGATTCGCGGATCGGACGGTCCGCCCGGCCTCGGCAATCGCATCGAGCGTCCCGCCCACCTTCTCCATCCCTCCCGTCACCTGTTCGGAGGCGCGATTGAGGTTCCGGATGACCTCTTTCAGATCGATTAAGGCAGGTCGCAGCTCCAGTTGAACAATCTTCAAAAACTCCTCCGCCTGCCTTGCGGTCCGCCTGATTTGCACAAAGGCGGGGACCATCCCGCACACCAGCAGGAGAAACAGCACCACCAGAGACCATAGGGCAAATCCGGTAGAGAACATCGCGTTTCCTTTAGCAGATTGAGGTAAAACGGAGTTGCATTCTATCAAAGCCGCCAGATCACGTCAAGCAGAACAATGCGCCTCAATGGCGGCTCGATCTTCTCTGTCAGGTTTGGCAGTTACTCCGTGAGGGTTGTCAGGGCGAGGAAGCAAGGAAGGCTTGAGGATACGAACGATCTCATGTACCCTTATGGCCCGCGTCGCCGCCGGGAAACGTGTTGAATGAGGCTGCGAGGTATCTCTATCAGAGAGATCAGGTGATGAAACCACTAGACGGGATCAGGGTCGTGGATTTATCGCGCATCTTGGCCGGGCCCTACTGTTCTATGATCTTGGCCGACCTCGGCGCCGAGGTGGTCAAGGTCGAGGAGATGCCGAACGGCGATGAAGCCAGGCAGGTGGGGCCTTTTGTGGAAGGCGTGAGTGCCTATTTCATGAGCCTCAACCGGGGAAAGAAGAGCATCACCCTTAATCTCAAAGACCCCCAAGGGCGGGCCCTGCTCATCGAGCTGGCCAAGAGGTCCGACATCCTCCTGGAGAACTTCCGCCCGGGGACAATGCAGAAGCTCGGTCTGTCCTACGACACGCTCGCGCAGGTCAACCCACGCCTCATCTACGGCTCTCTCTCCGGGTTCGGCCAGACCGGCCCATACGCCTCACGAAGGGCGTTCGACATCATCGTCCAGGGGATGGGCGGGATCATGAGCATCACGGGCGAGCCGGGGCGGCCTCCCGTTCGGGTGGGAGCCGCTATTGGAGACATGGGCGCCGGCCTTTTTACGGCCATCGGGATCTTGGCCGCCCTTCAGGCCAGGGAACGGACCGGAGTGGGGCAACAGGTGGACGTCGGAATGCTGGACTGCCAGGTTGCCCTACTGGAGTATGCGATCATCAGGTATACCACGAGTGGTGAGGTTCCTGGACCCCTCGGGACGCGGCATCCCTGGATCACGCCATTCGAGGTTTTCGAGGCCAAGGACGGCCCGATCGTCCTTGGCGTCGGAACGAAGCACTGGACCCGGTTCTGCGGGAAGCTCGGCCTTCCCGGCCTCGCCGAGAACCCGCGCTTCGCAACAAATGCCCTGAGAACCACCCATTACGAGGAGCTACGACCGACCCTGGCAGAGATCATGAAGACAAAGGGGGTGGAGGAGTGGATCAGAGAGATGGAGGAGATCGGCGTCCCTTGCGGCCCCATTAACACCGTGGACCGGGTCGTGTCGAACCCGCAGGTTCAGGCGCGGGAGATGATCACCGAGGTCGAGCACGAAGGCGTGGGCAAGGTCAAGATGGCAGCCTGCCCCGTGAAGCTTTCCGAAACCCCGAGCGGAATTCAGGGTCCGGCACCCACCTTGGGGCAGCACACCGAGGAGGTTCTGACGCAACTCTTGGGCTGCTCGACGGAGCAAGTGAAAACGCTGCGGCAG
Organism: Candidatus Methylomirabilota bacterium; assembly: GCA_016207095.1. Taxonomy (GTDB): domain Bacteria; phylum Methylomirabilota; class Methylomirabilia; order Methylomirabilales; family Methylomirabilaceae; genus Methylomirabilis. The sequence goes on from JACQQF010000045.1 coordinate 3,271, forward strand.
GACGGGATCGTGTAGGCGGGCGGAAGGGCCGGCTTTCACGGACACGGTCGGTATACTCCGTGCCGCTGTGAGACGCAGGCGCCGTACCCTTCCCGTGCTCAGGCCTTGCTGAGGATCAATTCGCCGCGAGCCGCATCGACCGTGATGGTGTCGCCTTCGGCGAATTCCCGCTCCAGTAGCCGGCGCGCCAACGGATCCTGAAGCAATCGCCGGATTGCTCGCTTGAGCGGTCGCGCGCCGAAGACCGGATCATACCCTTCCTTCGCCAAAAACTCCTTGGCCTTGTCGGTGACGTTAAGGACGAGCTTCCTTTCGGCCAACCTTTTCTGAAGCCGCCTGAGCTGGATCTCCACGATCTGCTTGATCTGGGCGAGAGACAGGGTGTGGAAGATCAGGATCTCGTCCACCCGGTTCAGGAACTCCGGGCGGAAGTGGGCACGGACCGCCTCCATGACCATTTGCCGCATCTTGTCGTCATCTCGACCGCCCAGCTCCTGGATCACCTGGCTTCCGAGGTTGCTGGTCATGATGATGATCGTGTTCTTGAAGTCCACGGTCCGTCCCTGTCCGTCGGTCAGGCGCCCGTCGTCCAGGATCTGGAGCAGGACGTTGAAGACGTCGTTGTGGGCCTTTTCGATTTCGTCCAGAAGTAAGACAGAGTAGGGGCGGCGTCGGACCGCCTCGGTGAGCTGCCCCCCCTCCTCGAACCCGACGTAGCCGGGCGGGGCGCCGATCAGGCGGGAGACGGTGTGCTTCTCCATATACTCGCTCATGTCCAGGCGAACCATCGCCCGGTCGTCGTCGAAGAGGAATTCGGCCAGCGCCCTGGCCAACTCGGTCTTCCCCACCCCTGTCGGCCCGAGGAATATGAAGGAGCCGATCGGTCGGTTTGGGTCCTGCAAACCTGACCGGGCGCGTCGGATCGCGTCGCTGACGGCGTTGATCGCCTCATACTGCCCGACCACCCGCTCTCGGAGCTTGTCTTCCATAGTCAAGAGCTTTTGGGTCTCTCCCTCCAGCATCTTGGAGACCGGGATCCCGGTCCATTTTGAGACGATCTGGGCAATATCTTCCTCGTCCACCTCTTCCTTGAGCATTGCGCCGTCCTTCTGAAGTTTCTCAAGGCCGCCCTTTTCGCCTTCTATCTCCTTCTGCAGGGCTGAGATCAGACCGTAGCGGAGTTCGGCGACCTTTCCCAACTCGCCCTGCCGTTCGGCCATTTGCTCCTGGAGCTTGGCCGCCTCGATCCGCTCCTTCAGGCTGCGGATTCGCTGGATAAACGCCTTCTCCTGCTCCCAACGGGACTTGAGCCCCTCTTCCTTGTCGCGGATGTCCTTTAGCTCCGCGGCGGTGCGCTCAAGCCGCTCCCGGGATGACGGGTCGATCTCTTTCTTCAATGCTTCGCGCTCGATCTCAAGCTGACGCCCCCTCCGATTCAGCTCGTCCAGCTCCGTTGGCATGCTGTCGATCTCCATCCGGAGACGCGACGCCGCCTCGTCGATCAGATCTATCGCCTTGTCAGGCAGGAACCGGTCGGCGATGTAGCGGTTGCTCAGGACCGCCGCCGCCACCAGGGCCGAGTCCTTGATCCGGACGCCGTGGTGGACCTCGTACCGTTCCTTCAGCCCGCGGAGGATCGAGATGGTGTCCTCCACCGATGGCTCGCCGACGAGAACCGGTTGGAAGCGCCGCTCAAGCGCCGCGTCCTTCTCGACGCGCTTCCGGTATTCGTCCAGCGTCGTGGCGCCCACGCATCGAAGCTCACCGCGGGCCAACGCTGGCTTCAGCATATTCGAGGCGTCCATGGCCCCTTCGGCGGCGCCGGCGCCAACGAGCGTGTGCAGCTCGTCAATGAAAAGGACGATCTGTCCCTCCTGCTCAGTGACCTCTCGAAGGACCGCCTTCAGCCGGTCCTCGAACTCTCCCCGGTACTTGCTGCCGGCCACTAGCGCGCCGATGTCCAGCGCCAGAACACGCTTGTTCTTGAGCGACTCCGGCACATCCCCGTTGACGATCCGCTGGGCGAGCCCTTCCACGATCGCGGTCTTCCCAACGCCGGGCTCCCCGATCAAGACCGGGTTGTTCTTGGTCCGGCGGGCCAGGACCTGAATGACGCGGCGGATCTCATCGTCGCGACCGATGACGGGATCCAGCTTGCCCTTTCGAGCCAGGTCGGTCAGATCGCGGGCATACCGTTCCAGTGCCTGGTACTTCTCCTCTGGAGCTTGGTCGGTCACGCGCTGGCCCCCGCGGATCTCCTGCAAGGCGGCATAGATCCCGTCCTTGGTAACCCCTAGCTCGCGCAATAACTTCCCGACAACCCCGCCGCGCTCTTCGGCGATCGCCAGGAGCAGATGCTCTGTGCTGACGTACTCATCCTTGAGGCGCTCTGCCTCGCTCAGCGCAGCGTTCAGAATCTTTTCCAGGCGCGAAGTGATGTGGGCCTGGCCTTGTGGCACGCCGGACACCTGAGGGAGTCGCCTCAGTTCCTCCTTAAGGCGCTGAGCGACCTGGGCGGGATTGGTCCCCATCTTTCTCAGGACCGGCTGAACCACTCCCTCCGCCTGCTCGACCAGCGCCAGCAATAGATGCTCGACGTCGATCGTCTGATGCTGATGCTCCTCAGCAAGCTTTTGGGCCTGCTGGATGGCCTCCTGTGCCTTGAACGTGAATTTGTCAAATCGCATGACGGCCATGATCCCTCCTTGCGTCTCTGATCACCATACACTGACAATAATATGTGCTGGGTCCCCGATTGTCAACGCGACGATCGGAGTGGTCCTTGACGGATTGTAGAAAGCGGTGCTATATAGGAGCGAGCATGGAAGCCGAATACTGGAGTCGAGAGGGAGCCGCTCACACAATGATCGAATGACCTCATACCGCCTGCATCGCGCACAGGCCGGCGGCATGAGGATAGGAACGCACGGGACAATGACAGAGAAAAAGGATATCCGGTACTGCCCATTCTGCGGGCGGACTTCGTTTGAGCTTTCAGGGGAAGAGGACGACTCCGTTTATTGTGAGCATTGTGGGGTCGATGTGAAGGTGAAGGAACTGATTCCGTGACGATCGCCGTCAAGACCTTGTTGTTCGGCGCGATCATCCTCCTGACTGGATGCCCCGGAGTCGCTGCATCCTATCCCTATGGTCTCTGGGTGGAGGCCGAGGGGCCGAATCAGACCCTCGACGATCTTGGCCGGCTCGAGGCGATGGTGCGCGCGGCGGCGGATGCCGGGATCGCGAATCTCTATCTACAAGTGTATCGAGGCGGGCGAAGCTGGTACGCCTCCGATCTCGCCGATGACGAACCGTATCGCCGGGCGATCGCGCGCCAACGATATGATCCGCTCCAATTCGCCCTGGGACTGGCCCACTCAAAGGGCCTTCGAGTTCATGCATGGATGAACCTCTTCAATCTGGGGAAGCGCCGCGAAGGACCGGTCCAGGCCCGCCTTGGTCCAGCCGCTATCACCAGGGACAATCGAGGACGATCCCTTCTCGATTACGACCTCTCCCGTCCGCCCGGCGACGAGGGGAAGTGGGTAATGCTGGATACGCCCGGCTACTGGCTTGATCCTGGTGATTCGCAGGTACAGGCCGCCCTCACCGCTCTCGTCGAGGAGTTGGTCTCTCGCTACCCGACTCTGGACGGGGTTCACTTCGACTATATTCGGTATCCCTACGGGATCCCGACGGTCCCCGGCTCACGCTACAGTAACGGCCTCGATTTTGGCTACGGAGAGCGGAGCGTCGCCCGGTTTCAGGCGGAGACTGGATTCTCGGCCTTTGCCGCGAAGGATGATCCGTCCGTCGCGCAGCGATGGGATGACTGGCGCCGTGAGCAGTTCGGTCGGTTTCTCCGGCATGTCCGCGGTCAGCTCAGGCGACTCAAGCGGGATCTGGCGCTTTCGGCTGCGCTCCTGGCCTGGCCGGACCGGGCCTATCTGTCCGCGTATCAGGACTGGCGGCTATGGCTGGAGCAAGGCCTGCTGGACCAGGGGATCGTCATGAACTACACACGAGACAGCCGCTTGGCCAGCTACCTTACCCGTCAGGCGGTGGCGTTTCGGGGGCGCTCTAAACTCTTCGTGGGTCTCGGGGCGTACGCTCTCCTGGATCAACCCGATCTCCTGGCACAGCAGATCCGCGACGCACGCCAGCAGGGCGCTGACGGTGTGGTGCTGTTCTCCTATGACAACCTGCTCAAACGGCAACCGTTGCTCCAGCGACTGGGCGCGATGCTCAAGTGATCGTGTGGCCGGAGGGACCTCCATAATGCGCGTGCGAATATCATCGAGAAATTCCGTGATCACCTGGCTCCTGCCGTCCTTGCTCTCTCTGGCACTCGTCGGTTGTGCTATGAGCGAGGAGCGCGTGGTGGCCAGGGCTGAAGGGCTGGCCGCCGCCGGCAGAGGCTCCGACGCGCTTCGCCTGCTGGGCAACTATTTGGAGCGGACCCCCCAGGCCGCCGGTCCCCGTCGGCTGAAGATCCTCCTGGCGATTGAAGAACAGCAATCCGACCAGGCACTTCGAGACTATGAGGCGATGAGCGCTTCGCAGAAGAGTGACGACCCGGCACTGCTGCACCAGCTTTCGCTGGGACTCATCCGCGATGCGCTCAGGAGCCATGAGGGTTTCCTTCGAGCGAGGGCCGCCGCCGCGCTCGTGGAGTTGGCTGATCCCTCGGCTGATTGGCTCCTCCGGCTGGGCCTGGAGCACCCGGATTCATCGGTCCGGGCGCACGCGGCGGAGACGGTCGGACGCCTCGGCAAGCGCGCACTCCGGCCGGAGCTGGAGCAACTGCTGAATGACACCGATCCGTTCGTCAGGGCAGCGTCGGCCTGGGCGATCGGGCGGCTCGGGGAGGCATCCGGCCGGCCCCCGCTTCGACAAGCGCTCAAGGACCGCCACCCGCACGTCAAGGTCAGGGCCGCCGGAGCTCTGGTCATGTTGCAGGACCGGTCAGTGATCTCCTTTCTTACCGACGCCCTCGAGGCGAAAGACGCGGCGGTGCGAATGCAAGCCGCCGAGGTCTTAGGGATTCTACGCGAGCCGTCTGTTCAGGCGTTGCTCACGCAGCGGCTTCAGGATCCTGATCTGTATGTTCGGCTCTATGCAGCAGAGGCCCTGGTCAAGATCGGAGACCCTTCGGCCGTCTCGTACCTGCGGGTTGCCCTCCATCAGCAGAACCGGTTTCTGGGAATGTTCGCCGGCGAGCTACTGTCCAACCTGGGCGACCGCTCCGCAATCCCGCTCCTCAAAAAGGCATTGCAGGGCGACGGCGATATTCGGATGCGGCTCTATGCGGCGTGGACGCTTGGACGCTTGGGCGATCGCTCGGGGCTGCCGTCGGCGGAGCAGGTGCTGCGAAGTCCCGATCAGCACCTTCGGGCCAACGCGGCCTGGACTCTCGGAGAGATCGGAGGCGAAAAAGCGATGTCGCTCTTGAAGGTCGCCCTCCGCGACGAGGCCCCCACCGTAAAGATGCATGCCATCTGGGCGCTGGATCGCATCGTTCGGCCACGGGGCAAGACCCCCAGCTCTTCAGGAGTCAGCAAGCTCTCGTGAAGCACTGCCCCAAAGACGGGCGCGCCATCTGAGATCCCATCTCCATCCTCGCGTGGCCTGCTTTTCAGATTGCCACCGCTGGGCCGAATGTGTTATATTCTCGCGCTACAGTTGGCGGCTGTTGTGGTTCGACAAGCCTGTCCTGAGGATACTCGAAGGGCCTGTCCTGAGCTCAGTCGAAGGGCTCACCACGAACGGCCCGCAAACATAGTTATCGCGCATAGTGCTTGACCGACCGTTAGCCTGTGGAGCGTGAATGGCTGAGGTGGTTGCACTTTTCGTTTCGACGGTTCTCCTGAGGCCCTACGTCTTTTTGTTTCTGGCCCTCTACGTGTGGGCGGCGGCGGCGGCCATCGGGTGGCGCCGAACGGCCCTGTTCACCGCCATCGCCTGGGCGGTGGCGTTTACCGCCGAGTACTCTTCAACACGGAACGGGATTCCATTCGGGTTCTATAGCTACATCCCGGCCACCAAGGGCCGGGAGCTCTGGGTCAGCAATGTCCCGTTCATGGATTCCCTCTCGTTTACCTTCCTGGCCTACGTGAGCTTTGCGCTGGCGCAGTGGCTAAGACTGCCCAGCGATGCGGGCGCGCGGGAGGTGAAGGACGTTCGGCGGTCCTGGCCTGTCCTGGGTCTCACGGCGTTTCTGTTCATGTTGATCGACGTGGTGATCGATCCGCTCGCGCTACGCGGCGATCGCTGGTTCTTAGGGAAGATCTACGAATATCCAAGTCCTGGCATCTATTTTGGCGTGCCGCTGACAAACTTCCTCGGGTGGGGGGTGGTAGGGTTTGTGGTTATCGCCCTGTTCCAACGGCTCGATGGCGCCCTGCCGGCAGAAGAGAGTTCGAGCCGGGGCGTCAGGCCGATCCTTCTGGGCGCTGCCTTATACTTCCTGATTCTGGCGTTTAATCTCTGCATGACCTTTGCCATCGGTGAGTATCTCCTGGGGACAGTGGGGATCTTGCTCTATGTGCCAATTACCCGGTTGTTCCTCACCCGCTATTGGAGCATGTCCCCTGTCCACAGTTTCGTCAGTAGAGGAGCAATGTCATCATGAGATTTCCGCTGCACATCACGACGGACATGATCGCGCACCAGGTGCGCCAGGGGCTGAAAGGCCACAAGCGCTATCCGTTCGTACTGATGCTGGAACCGCTGTACACCTGTAACTTGGCCTGCTTGGGCTGCTCCCTTGAGCGGCATACCGGGAAGCTTGAGGACCGGTTGACGCTTGAGCAGTGCCTGAAAGCGGTGGATCAATCGGGCGCCCCTGCGGTGTCGATATGCGGCGGAGAGCCCACCATCTATCCCGAATTGAATGAACTCATGGGAGAGATCATTGCCAGAAAGCGTCACATCTATCTCTGCACGAACGCGCTGCTGCTCGATAGGACGGTCTACGGCAGGATCGCGCCCCACGTGCGGATCACGATTAATGTTCACCTGGACGGTATGAAAAAGACACACGACCATGTCTGCGCCAGGGATGGCGTGTTCGACAAGGCGATCGAGATGATCAAAGAAGGCAAGCGTCTCGGCTACCACGTGATCACGAACACGACCATCTTCAAAGAGACCGACATGGACGAGGTTGAGGAGCTGTGCCGCTTGCTGAAAGAGTACCGCGTTGACGGGATGCTGATCTCTCCGGGCTATCAGTACGAGTCGGTGGACCACGACATCTTCCTCACCCGCGACGATATCCACCGAAAGTTTCGGAGAGTCCTGGAGCTGTCGAAGCGCTACCGGCTCAGCTCCACCCCTATGTTCCTCGAGTTCGCCGCCGGGATGCGCGAGTATCCCTGCTCGCCGTGGAGCACCGTGACCTACACCCCGATGGGCTGGAAAGGGCCGTGCTATCTCATCGGGGCGAAATACTTCAAGACCTGGGAGGAGTTCTGGAACGGGGTGGACTGGGACTACTGGGAGTCCCGACAGGACCGGCGCTGCCAGAACTGCAAGATGCACTCCGGCTTTGAAGCGTCTGTAGTGCGCGCGCTACCGAAGAGCCCTAGAGATATGGTCAGAATGGCGGCGTGGAACCTGCTGGGGTGATCGAAGGTGGTGTCGCCACCTGCGGGAGATCGACTGCTGGACCCTGTGTTGAGCTCCCCGGAGATTGACACTGTCCGGCTCGACGGGGCGATCGAAAGGGCTCGATCTCGCCTCCTCGCGATACAGGACCCGGAAGGCTTCTGGGTGGCGGAGCTCGGGACCGACTCTACCCTGACCTCCGAATACCTGATGCTCCGCCGCCTTCTCGGCAAGGTGGATGAAACCAAGCAGCAAAAGGCGGGCGCGTACCTGCGAGAGACCCAGCTCCCCGAGGGCGGCTGGAACATCTATGACGGCGGCCCCAACCATCTGAGCACCACGGTCAAGGCCTATTTCGCGCTAAAGCTCAACGGCCATTCCCGGGACGAGCCGTTCATGCGCCGGGCCCGGGAGGTGATCCTGGATCAAGGGGGGCTCCTCCGAGTCAACGTCTTCACGAAGTTCACCCTCGCCATATTCGGCCAGATCGATTGGCGCGGCGTCCCGGCGATGCCGATCGAGCTGTTCCTCCTTCCTCGATGGTCCTTGTTCAACATGCACGAGATCTCCTACTGGTCCAGGACCGTGCTCACCCCTCTGATGATCATCTATGCCCACAAGCCGGTCGTGCCGGTCCCGACCGGAGCCGACCTCATGGAGCTTCGAGGCGATCTGACAGCGAGACACGACTACTACTTTCCCCGGGACGCGCGCCTGCTCTCATGGCGGAACGTGTTCCTCGCGGCCGACCGGATGCTCCACTGGTACGAGTGGCATCCTGTGCAGCGCCTTCGCCGCCGTGCGACGGAGCGAGCCGCGCCCTGGATGCTGGCCCGGATGCGGGGAGAAGGCGGCCTCGGCGGGATCTACCCGGCGATGGCGAACTCTGTCATCGCCCTGCGCTGCCTCGGCTATGAGGTCGAGCATCCGATTGTGGCAAAGGCTTTCAAGCAGATCGAGGCGCTGGAGGTCGAGGACGACCGGACCCTGCACCTGCAGCCCTGTTTCTCTCCTGTCTGGGACACCTGCCTGGCGGTGAACGCCCTTCGGGCATCCGGATTGCCTGCGGATCACGCCGCCATGGTCAGCGCCTGCAGGTGGCTCCTTACCAAACAGACCTGGAAGAAGGGAGACTGGAAGGTGAAGGCCCCGGCGGCCGAGCCCGGCGGCTGGTACTTCCAGTTCGAGAATGAGTTCTACCCCGATATCGACGACAGCGCAGTGGTGATGACCGCCCTCATCAAGACCGTCCTGCCCGATGAGGAGGCAAAACGCGCCGCACTGGCTCAGGCGCTCAAGTGGGTCATGCCGATGCAATCGAGCGACGGCGGCTGGGCGGCATATGACAAGGATAACAACAGGTTGTTCCTGAACGAGATCCCATTCGCTGACCACAAGGCGCTCCTCGACCCGCCCACGGCTGACCTGACCGGACGGATGCTCGAGACGCTGGGCCACCTGGGCCGCACCCGTTCCGACCCTGCCGTGAAGCGGGCCATCGTATTTCTTCAGGCCAATCAGGAACCCGAGGGGTGCTGGTACGGTCGGTGGGGAGTGAACTACATCTATGGGACGTGGTCGGTCTTGGCCGGGCTTCGGGCGATCGGAGAGCCGATGGATCAGCCATATGTCCATCGGGCCATTAACTGGCTGGTCGTCCGGCAGAACCCGGATGGTGGCTGGGGCGAATCGTGCTACTCCTACGACGACCCGCGGACGGCAGGCCGGGGGAACAGCACCGCATCCCAGACCGCATGGGCGCTCATGGGCCTGTTGCACGGGGGCGTCGTGAGACACCCTGCCGTCTCCAAAGGAATCGACTATCTCCTCCGAACCCAATCTGTCGATGGCGGGTGGGAGGAAAGAGCATTCACTGGAACCGGGTTCCCCAGAGTCTTCTACCTCCGATACCACCTGTACCGACTGTACTTTCCCCTCTGGGCTCTCTCCCTCTACCGCACCCTTCGCCGGACCGCCGACTCGTCGGATGGAGACGGCGCGACGCTCGCACATTAGTAGCGCCCGCGGCGCCCCGCTGGCCGTCTTTGTGGCAACACGGGCGGAGGCCAGGCCGCTCTGGATGGCGCTGTTCTCGACCTCCCGCGCCCCCCACCTCTCGGACTCGGTTGCCCGCGCTCAGTTACAGGACCGGGAGGTGGTCCTGGCAACCACCGGGATGGGGCGAGAGCATGCCGAAGCCGCCGCTCGCCGCCTCTTCGATGAGGTCCCCGGCGCGGTCGCCTTCTCGGTCGGGGTGTCGGCCGGGCTCGATCCCCGGGTGCGGCCCGGGGATCTTGTTGTGGCTGATCAGGTGAGCTTTCACCGACGCAGCGGGGGAGCTGCTCACACCCTTTCATGCGATTCCGGGTTGAAAGAGTCCGCCGTGAACGTCGTGCGTCAATCGGGCAAGCGGTACCATCTCGGCCCCATCGTGACAGCGGATCAGATCGTTCTGACGGCGAAGGAGAAGCGGGATTTGAGGGTGGGGTCAGGCGCCCTTGCCGTCGATATGGAAAGCGCGGCAATCGCGGCGGCGGCCGCAGCACGGTCGGTCCCGTTCCTGGCCATCCGGGCCATCCTCGATCCGGTGGAAGAGGATCTCCGGATCGCCTTCGATCAGTTTCTGGATCATCGGGGGGAGCCGCGCCCAGGGAGTCTTGCCCGATACCTTTTCGCTCACCCTCTCGCCCTTATCTCCCTCGTCGGGTTGGGGCTTCGGACGAAGGCGGCCTGTCGTCACCTCGGTCGCCTGCTGCGTGAGCTTTCAAGCATCCTAGCCTGAGCGATGGACAGGTCCGGCCATGCTTGACGATTCGGCGACTTTTCCGGTATGATCGTACCAACCCACACCGCTATCCTCTGTGATGCCTCGCCTGAGAGTCTGTACGCCGAGAGGGGGTCACATCTTTCCAAGTGTCCGGCGCCATGAGGGTGTTTCAGCGCTCGCTCTGCTTGTGCTGACGGCGTGCGCCGCCGGCAAGATCGTCGACGGCGTCCTTGTTGACGACGCTCGGGGGTTCAAGATTCCTGTGCTCAGAGACGGTTGGCGGCAGTTCAAGGCCGAGGGGGTGGAAGTGGCATTCCGGGCGGAGCCGGGGGGCCAGATCGCGGCGCTGTTCGTCAGTTGTGAGGGCCAGCAGGCGATCCCGCTCCGAATCCTGAGTAGACGCCTGTTCTTCGGGATCGGGGCAAAGCGGGTGATGGCGCAGGAGCAGGTTTCGCTGAACGGCACCGAAGCGATCCACACCCTGTTGGAGGGTCGCGTCAAGGACGCCGAGGTCATGGTCAGCAGCTACGTCGCCAAGGACGCCACCTGCATCTATGATCTGGTCTACGTGGCTGCTCGCGCCGCCTTTGAGGAGCGGTTGCCTGAGTTTGAGCGGTTTGTGAAGGGCTGGGTACTCACCGGAAAGAGTTCCACGTTCCAAGTGCCGGGTTCCAGGTAATATAGAGTTCCGTGTTCTACGTTAAATACTGTTTCGGGTTCCACGTGCCGGGTTCCAAGTTCCAAGGTCCGGGTTGAAACCCGTGGGGCTTGACCTTTTGTTTAGAACTTAGAACCTGGCACTTGGCACCTGGAACAGTATTTAGCCTGGAACTCGGAACATAGAACCTGGAACTGCAGAGAGGACAGCCAATGCGGACTCTGGCCCTGGCCATCGGCGGCCAGTCCCAGCGGATGTTGGAGCTGCTGGGAGGGCTCTCCCAGCTCTCCTACCAGACTTTCTCGTGCGCCGTCAGACCTCCGTATCATCTCCGCCTGTTGATCCAGCAGGTGGATCACATCGGCGTGAAATCGATCTCGATCGCCGGCGTGGCCGCGCTGTTCACCGGCCTCGTCTTGGCCCTGCAGACCGCGTACGGCCTCAGCCGGTTCGGGGCGAAGGCGTACGTGGGGCTCATCGTCTCCATGTCGATGGTGCGGGAGCTGGGACCCGTTCTCACGGCCCTCTTGGTCGGAGGAAGGGTCAGCTCGGGGATGACGGCCGAATTGGGATCGATGAAAGTCACAGAACAGATCGACGCAATGCGGGCCATGGGCGCGAATCCGATCAAGAAACTGGTGGTGCCGCGAGTGCTCAGCACGATGTTGGTCCTGCCGCTGCTCACAGTCATGGCCGACATCCTGGGCATTCTGGGCGGGATGGTGATCTCCAAGCATGAGTTCCAGGTCGATTACCGGCTCTACTACAATGCCGTGACGCGCAATCTCACGTTAGCCGACATCGTGAGCGGCCTCGGCAAGACGGTCATCTTCGGCTATATCATCGCCATCGTCGGTTGCTATAAGGGGCTGGAGACGGTGGGCGGAACGGAGGGGCTGGGCAAGGCGACCACCGCGACCGTCGTCACCTCGGCCATCATGGTCATCATCTCGGATTTCTTTCTGACGAAGTTCTTCTGGTGGCTGGAGGGCTGGTAAGGTGAGCGACCCGATCATCGAGTTCCGCCAGGTCTCTAAGTCATTCAATGGCACGCCGGTCCTGTCGGGAATGGACCTGGCGATCCGCCCGGCCGAGACGGTCACGGTCATCGGCGGCAGCGGGATCGGCAAGAGCGTCACCCTCAAGCTGATCGTTGGCTTGATGAAGCCGGAGGCAGGCCAGGTGCTGATCGAGGGGGAGGATATCGTGCCGCTGACGGAGGACCAGCTCATCCGCGTCCGCAAGAAGATCGGGATGGTCTTCCAGGGCGGGGCAATCTTCGATTCCCTGTCGGTGGGAGAGAACATCGCCTACCCCCTCCGCGAGCATACCACCATGTCGGAGAAGGACATCCGAGACCGCGTCAGAGAGACCCTCCACCTTGTGGGGCTCGATGGCATCGAAGACAAAGACCCGGCGGAGCTGTCCGGCGGGATGAGAAAGCGGGTGGCCCTGGCCCGAGCGATCGCCCTGGCTCCCCGGATCATCCTGTATGACGAGCCGACGACAGGCCTCGACCCTACCAACACCGAGAAGATCAACGAATTGATCGTGGATATGGATGAGAAGTTGGGCGTCACGTCGGTGGTGGTCACGCACGACATGCGGAGCGCGTTCAAGATCTCCGACCGGATCGCCCTGCTTTACCAGGGGAAGATCGTTTTCGCCGGGACCCCCCATCAGATCGAAAGCTCCGATCTGCCGGTGGTCCGACAGTTTATTGCGGGAAGCATGGTGTGAAAGCGCAGGGAAAGCTTTCAGCCATCAGCGGTCAGCTCTCAGCAAGAACGATTTTGCTGACCGCTGATGGCTGACGGCTGAATGCTTACATGAAGCGCAGGAGGAAGGCAGATGCAGGGGCGTGAACAGTCGATGCGGTTGCGGGTGGGGATCTTCGTCCTCGGACTCCTGGTCCTTTTCGTGGTGTTTGTCCTGACGATCGGCAGCCAGAGTCGGATCTTCGAGCGCCGATACACGCTGCATGCCTTCTTCGGCACCATCGAGGGCCTTAGCGTTGGGGCGCCGGTCCGCCTGGCTGGCGTCTCCGTCGGGAAGGTCAGCGCCATCACATTCGGTAAGGACCTGGCCAGCAAGAAGATCAGAGCGACCATGAGCCTCGATGCGAGGCTCCAGGACCGGATTCGGGAGGATTCGATCGCTAGCATCGGGACCATCGGGCTGGTGGGCGATAAGGTGCTGGAGCTGACGGTGGGAAGTCCTGATAAGAAGGTCCTTCCTGCAGGGGCCGTGGTGGCCAGCATCGATCCGCCGGATTACGCCAAGCTCCTTCAGAGAGGCGATCAGATCGTTGATAACGTGCTGAGGATTTCGGATTCCCTGAGCCATCTCCTGGGCGGCGGGGAAGGCGCGGCGGCGGGACAGGATCTGGCACAGAGCATCAGCTCCCTCAGTCGGATCATGCGGGAGATCGAGCAAGGAGACGGATTGCTCCACGCCTTGGTCTATGAGAAACGCTCCGGCGAGGTCCTGAATGATTTGAGACATGCGGCCCGTGCGCTGAACGAGTTGACGACGAAATTCCAGGCGCAGAAGGGGCTGGCACACGTTCTGTTTGCGGATCCGAGAGCCGACAAGATCATGGGAGACCTTGAGCATGCCTCCAACAATCTCAAGCTCGTTTCGGCCCGACTTGCCAAAGGTGAGGGAACGCTTGGAGCGCTTATCGACGACCCCACCCTGTATGAGGACCTCGCATCCCTCCTGCGGGGGGCGAATCGCAGCCTGATCCTGCGAACCCTGATCCAATCGACCCGGCAGTCGGGGGCCTCCGCCGAGTCGCGATGAGCCCTGCCGCCCCCGCATCGCTGATTGTCCACGGCCATTTCTACCAGCCGCCACGCGAGAACCCCTGGACCGAGGAGGTTGAGCGACAGGCATCCGCCGCCCCTTACCACGATTGGAACGAGCGCATCGCCGCCGAGTGCTACACGGCGAACGGATGGGCAAAACTTCTGGATGAAGAGGGGCGGATTGTCAGGCTGATCAACAACTATGCTACGATTAGCTTCGACATCGGCCCTACACTCTTTCGGTGGCTTGAACGGCATACCCCAGAGACCTGTCGCCGTATCATCCAGGGCGACCGTGAGAGCCGCGCCCGCAATGGGGGCCACGGCGGAGCACTCGCGCACCCCTACGTGCATGCGATCCTGCCACTTACCGATGTGCGGGACCGTTCCACCCTGGTCAAATGGGGGATCGCCGACTTCCAGTGGCGATTCGGCCGCAGGGCGGATGGAATGTGGCTTCCCGAGACGGCCGTTGACCTGGCGATGCTTCAGCTTCTGGCCGATCATGGGATCCGATTCACCATCCTGGCACCCTCCCAGGCTGTCCGTTTCCGCCTGAGCGGTGAGGGGGGTTGGATCGAGGTCGGCCCTGAGGGAATTGACCCGGGGCGCCCTTACCGGTGTGCATTGCCCGGTGGTGGATCGATCGCCCTGTTCTTTTATGACGCGGCGCTCTCCCGTGCCGTCGCCTTTGAGGGTCTGTTGAAGGGTCCTGATCGCCTCGCCGACCGAGTCGTGGAGGCTTCCCGTCACTCCCAGCATCCTCGCCTGTACATCCTCTGCACCGACGGGGAGTCGTACGGGCATCACACCCCGTTCGGAGAGCGGGCCTTGGCCGCCCTCATTGCGCGGCAGGGCACGCCCGAAGATGTCGCGATGACCAACCTTGGCGCCTGCCTCGAAAGCCATCCACCCGACCACGAGGTCGTCATCAGGGAAGGGAGCTCCTGGAGCTGCGCTCACGGCCTCGGGCGGTGGAAGGAAGACTGCGGCTGCAACACCGGCGGCCAGCCCGGCTGGCGACAAGGCTGGCGCGTTCACCTCCGCGCGGCCTTGGAGGGTCTACGGGAGGAGCTCCATCATATTTTCGTGGAACAAGGGGACAGATATCTCACCGATGTCTGGGCCGCGAGGGACGGCTACATCGACCTGATATTGGATCACAGCGCGCGCAACGTCGAGGGCTACTTGATGAAGCACGCCCGCCGATCGCTCTCGACAGAGGAGCGGGCAGCGGCGCTGCAACTCTTGGAGATGCAGCGGCACGCCCTCCTGATGCAGACCAGTTGTGGCTGGTTCTTTGACGACATCTCCGGCATCGAGTCGGTGCAGAACCTCGGGCACGCGGCGCGCGCGATCGAGCTGGCCTCCGCCTTCACGACGAAGAGTATCGAGGCGAGGTTCCTGGCCGAGCTCCAATCGGCCAGGAGCAACGTTGCAGTGGAGCGCGACGGCAGGCGGATCTGGGAGGTCCGCGTCCGCCCTACAAGGGTCCCGCTTGCGCGCCTGGCGGTCCTGTATGCTGCTCGGTCGCTGGTTGACGAACTTCCGGAGCCGTATCACGTGTATGCGTTCACCCTGCATCGACTTGCCCTGGAGCGGCAACCCATCACGGGTGGGACGATAGTCGCGGGTGGTGTTGATGTACGGTCGGTCTTGACGCTGGAGCGGGAGAAGATGGGGTTTGTCCTCCGTTGGTCGGACGCCGATGGAATGGCGGGATATCTGTTTCCTTGGAAGGGAGATACGGAGATCCAACGTTGGCGTGAGGCCGTTGAGAGAGAGGCAGAGGGTGCCTCGCCGCAGGATCACGCTCAGGTGGTCCCGATCTCCTTGAAGATGTTGTCTCCGGAGGAGCGGCAGGA
This sequence comes from Candidatus Methylomirabilota bacterium, assembly GCA_016207095.1. Classification (GTDB taxonomy): domain Bacteria; phylum Methylomirabilota; class Methylomirabilia; order Methylomirabilales; family Methylomirabilaceae; genus Methylomirabilis. The sequence goes on from JACQQF010000045.1 coordinate 18,979, forward strand.
GATCTTAATAGCCCTTTACGAAGGACGTGCGGAAGAGTTCCACAAGGCGTACGATGAGCTGGCGACGAGCACCCGTGTGCTACTGACGGCCTTCTTCAATGAGGGGCTCTCCCCTCCCCAGCCGCTCAGGACCCCGGCTGAGTATATCCTTGCTCGCGACTTGGAGGCGCGCCTCCGGGAATGGCTGTCCGATGGCAGCGCCGACGCCCACCGCGCTCTGCTGGCGTTGGCTGATGGGGCAAGGCGACTCGGCCTGCGACAGAGGGACCGGCTTCACACCCTCCTCTCCACGTCGCTCATTGCTCGGATACGACAATTGAGAGACCATCCGGACCTGGATCGGTTCAGAGGCGCCCAGGAGATCCTGGATCTCGCCGAGCGATTGGATTGCGAGCCTCAGGGCGAGGAGATCAATGTCCTGATCGAGGAGATTCTCGCGCATCAGGTGTCGCCGTGCATCGATCTCCTGCTTCAAACCGGCTCCAGGGAGCAGTACGATTTGGTCTCGGCCCTGCTTCGCCTCGGTGAACGATTCGGCTTTGCAACCCAAGAGCTCAGGCAACGCCTTCGTCCGATCGAGGAACGACTGGCTGCGGATCCCGGCCTCTGGCCCTAATGTCAGCCATCAGCCGTCAGCTTATGGCCGAGGGCTGAAGGCTAAACAAGGAGCAGTCTAATGCAAGGCTTTGACGGTGGAACACTGATGCTGGAGACCGCACTCATCTTCTTGCTGATCCTGATCAATGGATTCTTCGCGGGCTCCGAGGTGGCGGTCATCTCGCTCCGCCGTAGCCGGGTGCAGGAGTTGGCAGAGGCAGGCGATGGGCGGGCAGCGACAGTACAGCGACTCAAGGATGACCCTGACCGATTCCTTGCGACCATTCAGATCGGGATCAATTTCGTGGGCACACTCGCCGCGGCGGTCGGCGGTGCGTTGGCGGTGCGGACCGTTCATCCGCTGCTCGATCGCCTTCCAGGAGGTGGACTGCGGGTTGGCGGCGAGATGGCTGCCCTCGGAGTAGTGGTCCTCACCATCACCTATCTTACCGTCGTATTCGGGGAGCTGGTCCCGAAATCGCTTGCCCTCCGCCACGCGGAACGCGTCGCGCTCGCGATTGCCGGACCGCTTGAGATCCTCTCTCGCTGGTTCTCGTTCCTGGCCCGCCCACTTATCGCCTCGAGCCGCCTGATCCTCTCACCGTTCGGCGTTGCCCCGCACGGAACGACCGGCTTCGTCAGTGAGGAGGAGATCATACAAATGGTCAGGGAGGGAAAGGAGAAGGGGATCTTTGATCAAGCCGAGCAGGAGCTGATCCACAGCGTTTTCGAGTTTACCGAGGCCTCGGTGAAAAAGGTCATGGTCCCTCGCCCGCGGATCGACGCCATCGAGCTTGAAACGCCAATGGAGGAAGCGCTCAGGTTCATCGTCGAGACGGGGCATTCCCGCTATCCGGTCTATCGGAAGAGTCTCGAGGACATCTGCGGGATCTTATACTTCAAGGACCTTCTGCGCCTGCAATTGGAGAGTCGGCCGGCCTCGCTCGGCGCGATTATCCATCCAGTCTATTTCGTCCCGGAGACGATGCAGGTCAGCCAGCTCCTGAAAGAGCTGCAGCGGCGGCGGATGTCGATGGCGATCGTGGTGGACGAGCATGGAGGCGTGGACGGGCTCGTGACCATGGAGGATCTTATCGAGGAGATTGTCGGGGAGATCCACGACGAGTACGATACCGCCGCTAAGCCGGTTGTGCGGCTGAAGGACGGCTCGCTCATTATTGATGCGTCCCTGAGCATCAAGGACCTGCAGGACGAGCACGGCTTGCCGTTCCCCGAGTCCCCCGAGTACGAGACGCTGGCTGGATTCATGCAGACCCAACTTCAACGGATGCCGAAGGGCGGCGACATTATCAAGTATCAGGGGATGAAGCTGACGGTGGTCGAATTGGAAGGCCGGCGGATCGCCCGGATCAAGGTCGAGGACCATGGGAAATAGGACTGTCAGGTGGAGCATCTGACCAGGGTTCTGTTCGATATCTTCCTGATTTTTGCCTCGGCCAAGCTGCTGGGCGAGCTCTTCGAGCGGTTCCGCCAGCCAGCCGTCGTGGGGGAGGTCCTGGCCGGCCTGCTGCTCGGGCCGTACCTCCTTGGGATTGTTCCCCATTCCCCTGTCTACGAGGGGATCGCTGAAATCGGAGTAATCTTCCTCCTCTTCACGGTCGGTCTCGAGACGAAGCCAAGTGACATCCTGAAGGTTGGGGTCGTCGCGTCGAAGGTGGGGCTTCTCGGGATCCTCCTGCCGTTCGTGCTGGGCTTCGGACTTATCGCCTACCTTGGCCATCCAACCCTCGAAGCCTTGTTCATCGGCACCGCGCTAGTCGCCACCTCGGTCGGGATCACCGCCAGGGTCCTGGGAGACATGGGGCTGATCCAGGAGATCGAGAGTCGGATCATCCTGGGCGCTGCAGTCATCGACGATATCATCGGAATGATCTTGCTCGCCGTCGTGAGCAGCTTGGGCGAGGGCGCGCTTTCCTGGGTCAGAATCACCCTGGTGGCCGTTGAAGCGATCGCGTTCACGCTCTTTTTGGGCCTGGTCGGGAGCCGAGTCATTAACCGATACGGAAGATGGATCGAGAGGATCAAAACCCCCCAGGCCCCGCTGGTGTTCAGCATTCTCATCTGCCTGGGTCTCTCCGCCCTCTCCAGCGCGATAGGGATGGCGGCCATCATCGGGGCCTTCATGGCCGGAATGGTGCTGGCCGAGTTCAGCGAGGGGTATCATCTGGTGGAAAAGGCCGAGGCGATCTACGCCTTCCTCGTGCCGTTCTTCTTCTTCGTGATGGGCAGCCACATCAACCTCGCCGTGATGGCCAGCGGCGAGATCATCTGGTTGGCTCTGGTGATCACAGTTTTGGCGGTGGTGGGGAAGCTGGTAGGTTGCGGGATCGGGGCCCTCTCTCTGGGTCGATCGGGCGCGCTGATTGTCGGGGTCGGGATGGTGCCGAGGGGCGAAGTAGGGATCATCGTGGCGATGCTGGGCCTGAGGCTTCATGCGATACCGGAAAGCATGTACGCCCTGGTCATCTTCATGTCGGTCGTGACTACTCTCGCGGTCCCTCCGGTTCTCCGGGTCCTGTTCAGGGAGCGGTTGCAAACCCGAGAACAGGCAACCATTTGGACCGCGAGAGAGAAGGCAGGGTGATGGCGCTCAGGGGGACGGGATCATGTCAGGTGTGTGCGACCGCTCATGGCTGCCGGCCACCAATCGTCAAGGGTGGAGCGATCAGGAGGGCTCAATGAATCAACTTTATCTGATTTTGTTTTTGGTCCTCGGGGTGGCCATCGCAACCTTCGCCATCCAAAACTCCGGCGAGGCGGTGGTGAAGTTCATCGGCTGGCAGTTTCACAGTTCGCTGGTAGTCATCGTCCTGATCTCGACCGCGGCCGGAGTGATCATGGCCATCCTCCTCAGCCTCCCGGGGACCTTTCGTCTGCGGGCGCGAGTGCGGGAGCAGGCACAGCGGATTGCGGACCTGGAGCAGCGGCTTCGAGAATCTGAGCCGAAGAACACTCAGGAAACGCATTGACAATCCGCGATGAATGAGGAGCCGCCACTGGAAAGACGCGGAGCGCCGCTCTCATCCGGCGACACTTCGCCGAAATTAAGACCTCTGCGCTCGTCGCGCCGATTCCAACGTGCGGCCCTTCGCCTCCTCGCCACACCCGTTGTGAGGAGTGGCCGACGCAAGGGAGTAGACAGACCATGATCCCTACCATCCAGAAAGTAATGGTCACCACCGACTTCTCAGATCTGGGAAACGGCGCAATCCCTCACGCCTATTCCTTGCTGGCGGACCGCGAGGGGACCGTCATCCTCTGTCACATCCTGGAGCCGCCGGCGCTTCCGAGCCCTCTCTACGCCCACTATTCACCAGGGGGAGCATTGTCGCCGGAGGATCGGGAACGGCTTAGACAGGGCTTGCTTCAGGCGCTGGAGCAGCTTGTACCCTCGGAGGTTCGTAAGTCTGGCAGGATAGTAACTCAAGTCCGCGTTGTGGAGACCCTGGAGCCAGTCTCCGAGGCAATCTGCCAGGAGGCGAAGGTGCTCGGTGTGGACATCATCGTGATAGCGTCCCACGGCCATTCCGGGGTGGCCCGACTCTTCCTCGGCTCGGTGGCCGAGCGTGTATTGCGATTGGCCGATCGGCCGGTCCTTATCGTGCGAAACGGATAAGCGTATCTTGCCTCAAGGGGGATGGCCTCAGGTGTCCGAGTGATGATGCGGTCCTCCTCGATCTCCCAGGCACATTTCGTCTGTGGCCGCGATTGAGAGAGCAGCCGCAACGGATCACCGACATAAAGTTGCCCCCCGACGATTCTGAGCATATGCGCCTTGTCTACCTTTACACCCTCCCAGGTTAATCTTACATGGTCTCCCGGCAAGGAAGGCTCAGCCCCATCAGAGTTTTGCTTTGGAGGGGCCCAAAACAAACCATGGAGACTTGGGGAGTTGGCCGCGATGAGGGATCAACTTCCCCGCGTTGGCATATATTTTGGATTTCTGGAGGATTGTGAAAGGGGGTGAGCCCTTATGATGAAGAGGGCTGGGGCAGCCCTTGTCGCTATCCTGGTGGCCCTCTCCTTGACTGGTCTGGCGTTCGCTGCAGTGAAGCATGTCACCGGTGAGTTGGTCTCGGTGAACAACGCCATGAACACCCTAGTGGTCTCAGCTGAAGGACAGCAATTGGCCCTTAGCGTCGAGGGGAAGCCTGCTGAAACCCTAGGTAGCCTCAAGCCAGAAGATATGGTGACGGTCGAGTATGTCGAGGAGGGCGGGAAGCGTACCGCTCGGGCCATCACAAAGGGCTAAGCAGGTTACAAGGGCCGAGAAAAGGCGCCTCTCTGAAGCAGGGGCGCCTTTTCCATTCATGGGGCTGAAGTCGGATATCTCGGCGGAACAATTGCGGGTCGTGCAACTCTTGATACACCGATACAGATCATCCATTTGCTGCGGCATCTGAGTAACGCATCGACCTAGATGTCTCCAGGGGGAGGCATCACGATGCGAAACAACCACTCATACGTCGCCGATGATAGTTCGTCCCCTTGCCTCTTGACGCGGCGGGGCGCCGCCAGCAGGTCATCAGGGTATACAATCGCGCCCCCGCGCGACGCAGGCCCACTCGGCAGAAAAGGTCCCGAGTCTGCAGGCCCTCCGAATCTTCTTGACGAAGCGCCCGTGCTCAGCGATAATGATGACTAATCAGTCAGTGTCGACCGATTGGTCGGAGCGGAGGGGGCAGCGCCGGAACAGGGAATGGACGCGGAGCGGCGAGTACAGAGGAGGATGCAAGCGACGCGCGAAAGGATTGTGCGCTCGGCACTGGCGTTGTTTGCCAAGAATGGGATATACCAGACCACCGTCGAGGACATTACGGAAGCGGCCGATGTCGGGAAGGGGACCTTCTATGAGCACTTCCCATCCAAAACGGCAATCATTCAACATCTCCTCCACGAGGGATTTGAGGCGCTTCTTCGGCAATGCCGCAGCGAGGTAGGCTCGGCCCGGACCACCAGGGACAGGGTGAAGCGCTTGCTGCGAGCGCAGCTCCACTTCTTCGACGAGCGCGGCGATTTGCTAAGCCTGTTTCACCAGGTCCGCGGGCTGCTCAAGCTTCGGCCCGGTGAGGCGAGCATCTTGCAGAAGGAGTACAAGAGATATCTGCGCTTCCTCGCAGAGGAGCTCGGTGCTCTGCTTGAAGGGAAGAGGTGTTCGGAGGCGGCCTTGACGCAAGTGGCGTGTGCGATGGCCGGATATGTGACAGGCTATCTGTCCTATCGTGTGATTACCGGTGTGAACAAGAACACGACACGGGACCTGAGGGTCGCATCCCGAATCTTCCTTGAGGGGATCGAGAGGAATGGCTGGCACGAGTGACGAAGAAGGGCGGGCAGTCGAAATGGAGAACCGTTCTGCCATCATCCGAGGGCGTGTGTCGCCGGCGCCGGAGATTCCGGCGCCGGATCCGGTGGGAGAGGAGACAAGGGGCATGGTTGACAGGATCAGCAAGACTCTATGGCGGGGCCACAGGCGGCGGCTGGAAGGACAGATTGCCGAGTATGCAGGCATCCTTCTGGAAATTGAAGGCCGCCTGATACGAATGCGCGGGCGCGCAAGGCGGACAGCGGGCGACGCCCAAGCGAGGCTAGCGTCAGCGATAGAACAAATGGAATCGGATTACAGGAAGGTCGCCGAAGGGTGGCAGGCTATACTGAAGGGATTGGACCACACGATCACATCAGGTCGGGAGGTTGCGCGTGAAGCGATCAATCGGGCGGACGCCGTGCTGGCTGAAGGTTCCACGCTCCTGACCGGTCCGGCAAACGCTCTTCGGCGGGCACGGGTCGAGGCAGCCGCGCTACGGAAGGGGTTGAAGGTTGGCTTCAGGAGGGGGCGGCGATTGGCAGCCGTGGCGAGCGGCCGCCGCGCCGCACGGGCGAAACCGTAGTCGCGTGACCCGATGCGAGACTGAAATGTCTGAGATGGGAGTGGCCTGGTGATCGACCAGAAGATTCTCATGGAGTTGTTTGTCGCATTCGGGGTGGCGCTTGCGTCTACCGCTGCTCTGCTTGCGCTGCGCCGGGTTGGTCTGCGGGCACTTGGTAAGCTCGCCCACCGGACGGAGAGCGGGCTGGACGACCTGGCCTTGGCGGCGATTCGCCTGCCCAGTCTCCTCTGGGCTCAGGCATTCGGACTCTACATCGGCTTGGCCATGGTCCCCTCCATGCCCCGAAAGACCGAACAGCTCGTTGACGGTGGCTTGGTCATCCTCTTGATTGTCTCGATCACACTCGCAGCGGGTCGATTCCTGTCGGCGGCAATCACCCTGTACGCTGACCGCCTGCATCTTGAGATCACCGTGACGGGGCTCACCACGGCGCTGGTGAGGGGCGTCGTATATCTGTGTGGCGCTCTCGTCCTGCTGAATACGCTCGGGATATCGGTGACCCCGATTCTCACGGCGTTGGGCGTGGGAGGGTTAGCGGTGGCTCTGGCCCTCCGCGACTCCCTGGCAAACCTGTTCGCCGGGATCCATATTCTGATAGAGAAGCCGCTTCGCGTCGGCGACTATGTCAAGCTGGAGTCGGGTCAAGAGGGGTACGTGGCCGATATAGGGTGGCGGACGACGCGGATCCGGATGTTGCCCAACAACATGATCGTCGTCCCAAACGCCAAGCTGGCCGAGAGCATCGTCACGAACTACTATCTTCCGGACAAGCGAATGTCCCTCCTCATCCCTGTCAGCGTCGACTATGAAAGCGATCCCTCCTGGGTCGAGAGGGTCCTTTTGGAGGAGGCGGCCCGCGCCACCGACGAGGTCCCGGGGCTGCTGGCTGAGCCGGCCCCGTTCGTCCGGTTCATTCCCGGCTTCGGGGAGTCGTCTCTCGACTTCACCCTGATCGTGCAGGTGAGAGAGTTCGTGGATCAGTACCTGGTCCAGCATGAGCTGCGGAAGCGGATCTTCGCCCGCTTTCAGAAGGAGGGGATCGAGATTCCCTTCCCGCAGCGAGTCGTCCATATGCGTGCAGAGACCGTACAGGGTTATCGTCTCCCTTAAGAAGGAATCGGCGGCGACAAGATAGGAGGCGCGAATGCGGGAGCGCGCGGAGGTGCCATTCGAGTTCTATGGTTGCATCGAACTCCGCCGATTGTTGGGGCTGAGAGCCGAGACCGAGAAGCAGTTGGTAGGATTCCTGAAACAGGTGTCATTGGACTCCGTCTGTTACCATACCCACGGATCGCTGCTTCGCCATAGATACCGGGTCGGAGTCTATTCCAACGACTTCGCCACCTGGGCGGCGATACAGGTCCGCGACCGGGTCCTGGGGGAGCGGCTGGCGGTGTTGGATCCTATCGACTTTGTGGCCCTTTCGGATCTCCGGGAGAGGATCATTTCCGTCGTGACGGACCACCTGAAGAGCATAACGGTCGTTCCGCGGGTTGTCCACGGGGAGCCATTCGAGTTCATCGAATCCTGGGTCGTCGGCGTCCCCCTTGGGATCGGGGCTTACACCCTGGAGGACTTCCGAAAGAGACTGAGCGATCTCGACAACAGCGCCATTTACTATCACGCGGTGGAGGCCCGGGTGCGGCTGGAGCGCAAGCGAAACGACTTTGCCGCCTGGCTGGGCGATTCCCTCGACCTTCCAGGACTTGCAGCCAGGGTCGAGTCCCTGGACCCGTACATGGGAGGCCTGGAGCGGCTGCGATCCCGGATGCTGGCTTACTGCGACGAGGTGCTGAGCCGGGGACGAGATCTATGACCACTGTAAGCCTGGATGACTATCGCGCGGTTGCGCCCAAGGGGACTGTGGAGTTTCTCAGGTGCCTCGCGCAGCGCGCGCGCGGCCGGACCTTCCTGCACGTCAACTCTACCCGCCACGGCGGCGGGGTGGCCGAGATCCTCCATCGGCTATTGCCGATCATGACCGAACTGGGGGTGGATGCGCGGTGGGAGGTGATCAAGGGGGACGCCGCCTTTTACGGCGTAACGAAGGCCTTTCACAACGCCCTCCAGGGGCAGGACCAGGCCATTACGAAAGAGATGCTTGATGTCTACGCGGCCACCAATACGGCGAATGCCAGAGATCTCTCGCTGGAGGGCGATCTGGTGCTGATCCATGATCCCCAGCCTGCCCCGCTGATAGAGCACCGCCCAGGCAAGGGGAAGTGGGTTTGGCGCTGTCATATCGACCTCTCGAATCCCCAACGCGAGGCCTGGCGGCTTCTTCGAAAGTATGTGGCGAGGTATGATGCAGCGGTCTTCTCGCTGCCAAGGTTCGCCAAGCGTCTGTATATCCCACAGTTCCTGGTGTACCCGTCTATTGACCCGCTAAGCGAGAAGAATCGTGACCTCTGCGAGGGAGAACTGAACGGGACGCTTGAGCGCCTTGGTATTCCCAGGGACAAACCGATCCTCCTTCAGGTCTCCCGGTTCGATCGCTTTAAGGACCCGATCGGAGTGATTGACGCGTACAGGCTGGTGAAGAGACACAAGGACTGCCGATTGATCCTGGCAGGCGGCGGCGCCGACGACGATCCTGAGGGGGCGGCGGTGCTGGCAGAGGTAAGGGAAGCCGCCGGCACTGACCCCGATATCCATATCCTGGAACTCCCGTTCAGCGCGCACCTGGAGATTAACGCGTTGCAACGGGCGGCCACGATCGTGCTGCAAAAGTCCCTGCGGGAGGGGTTCGGTCTCACGGTCGCCGAGGCGTTGTGGAAGGGCAAGCCTGTGGTGGGCGGCGCCGCGGGCGGGATCACCGTGCAGGTCATCTACGATGTGACTGGCTACACGGTGAACTCGGTGGAAGGCGCGGCGTTCCGTATCCGGTACCTGCTGAACAATCCGGACCTGATCGCCAAGATGGGGGAAGCGGGTCGGGAGTATGTCCGCCAGGAGTTTCTGATCACCCGTCACCTGGCCGATTACCTGACAATGCTGATCGTCCTGACCAAATAACCTGACGGGGCACGCCATGGGGAGTCCAGCTCCGAGGATGGAGAAGACGTCCCCTCTGGTCCGGTCGGCGTATCAGCCCAAGGCAGATACAGTATGCGAATCACTCTTCGTCTTGTGCTTTCGATTGTAACCGTTGTCGGTCTCATTGTGTTCGCGTTTACCCTGGTCCAGGTGCACCAGGAAAAGCAGAGGCAGAAGACCGATCTGGAACGCCGAGCGTCGCTGTTGGCTGAAAGTCTGGGAGAGACCATTGAGCCTCTAGTGGAACAGGGACATTCCAGGCGGCTCCAGCGAATCGTCGAAAAATTTGGGAACCGGGAAAGGCTTGCCGGAGTTGCCGTGTACGATACGCAGGGAACTCTTCTGGCAGTCACGCCGAGCTTGGCTGCCCATCTACCTACCCCTCCGAAGATGGTCACGAAGGCTATGGCCGCGAATCAAGAAGAGGGGGATTTCTCGACCATCGGCCCGGCGCAGATGTACGTGTTCGTCTTACCGCTGCGTCCAGAGGAGCAAGTCGCCGGGGCTCTCGTAATCTTCCATGATGCCACCTATATCCAGGTTCGCTTGCGGCAGATCTGGCAAAGCAACTTCATTCGACTCTTGGTTCAAGCCGTGTTGATCTCGTTGACAATATTGCTCATTGTGCGTTGGACCCTTGTCGGGCCCATCGCAAGAATGACGGAGCGGATAAAGCGACTAAGGAGGGGAGACCTTCCCGATTTCTCATCACTCTCCCGAGAAGATCTGTTGAGGCCGTTGGCAACCGAAGTCACTCAAATGGCAGAAAGCCTATCGGCCGCGAGGGCCGCAGCCGAGGAGGAAGCAAGGCTCAGGCAGGCGGGGGACTCACTTTGGACTCCCGAACTGCTGAAGGAGCACCTGCGGACAAAACTCCAGGGAAGGTCGATTATCGTCGTCTCCAACCGAGAGCCGTACATCCACGTGAGGAGAGGGAAGCGGATCGAATGCGTCGTTCCGGCAAGCGGATTGGTCACGGCCCTGGGCCCTGTCCTGGCCGCTTGCGAAGGCACGTGGATTGCGCACGGAAGCGGCGATGCAGACAGCCAAGTAGTGGATCACCTGAGCAAACTTCGGGTCCCTCCAGAAGAACCGCGATATACGCTAAAGAGGGTCTGGCTGACGAAGGAGGAAGAGGCGGGTTACTACTACGGGTTCGCCAATGAGGGCCTATGGCCCCTCTGTCATATCGCGCACACCCGGCCCATCTTTCGGACCGACGACTGGGGATACTATCAGCTCGTCAATGAAAAGTTTGCGCAGTCCACGCTGGAGGAGCTGGAGGGTGTTGACGAGCCATCCGTCCTCATTCAAGATTACCACTTTGCCCTCCTGCCCAGGCTGATCAAGGAAAAGCGCCCAGATGCGCGTGTGGCCATCTTCTGGCATATCCCCTGGCCCAACCCCGAATCGTTCGGCATCTGCCCATGGCAACGCGAGCTGCTCCACGGGATGCTGGGTGCGGACCTGATCGGATTTCACACTCAGTTTCACTGCAACAATTTCCTGGATACAGTGGACCGGGCGCTGGAATCGCGGATAGATTGGGAGCGGTTCGCGGTTAGGCGCGCAAACCACAGGACCTCTGTCAAGCCTTTCCCGATCAGCATTGCTTATCCGGACTACCCTCCAGCGTTGCCCACAACCCAAGCTGCCGAGCATACGAAAGCGCAGTTGCTCAGAGATCTCGGCGTCGTGTCAAAACACCTTGCCGTTGGCGTCGATCGTCTCGACTATACCAAGGGGATTCTGGAACGCCTTCGCGGCGTTGAGCGGTTTTTAGAGAAGTACCCCGAGTTTCAGGGGCAGTTCACCTTCGTGCAGCTCGGAGCGCCCAGCCGCACCCACATCAAACAGTACCAAGACCTGATCTCGGCCGTCGAGACTGAGTCCGACCGGATCAACTGGCGCTTCCAGACCAGGGAGTGGAAGCCGATCATCCTCCTGAAGAAACACCATAGCCATGAAGAAATCCGACCTTTCTACCAAGCAGCCGACCTCTGCCTGGTGACCTCTCTCCATGATGGTATGAACCTGGTCGCAAAGGAGTTCGTCAGCGCGCGCGATGACGAACAGGGCGTCCTCATCCTCAGTCGCTTCACCGGCGCTGCCCGGGAGCTTAGGGACGCCCTCATCGTCAATCCTTACGATATCGAGCACCTCGCCGAGGCGATCCGGTCTGCCTTGGAAATGCCCGCCGAGGAACAGAGCCTCCGGATGCGTATGATGCGTGACACCATCAGGGATCGCAACATCTATCGCTGGGCGGCCGATCTGATCACAGAGCTCACTCAGGTCCGCATTGAGGGCGTGCCCGCTCAGAAGGCATGACTGGCCCTCCCGATGAGATGGCTGTGTTCCCGGTGGCCAGAGGTGAAGGAGCAGATCCTCAAGAGCGGCCACACGCTCCTTTTCCTGGATTACGACGGCACGCTCGCGCCGATCGCCCCTTCGCCCGAGCAGGCCACGCTCCCCTCTTCGACAAGGTCGGTGCTTCAGAGGCTCTCACGAAACCCTCGAGTGACGGTCGCCCTGATCAGCGGCCGCCCGCTGGCCAACCTGCGGCAACTGGTCGGAGTGCGGAGCCTCACCTATGTTGGGAATCATGGACTGGAGATGTGGCACCGTGGACGGCGCACGGGCGTGTTCGTTCCGGGGTCTTCCAGGGAAGCCCTCTCTCGTATTCGACCGAGGTGTGCCGGCTTGGTCGAGGATGTGCCCGGCGCCCGTCTCGAGGACAAAGGGTTGTCGCTTGCCATCCACTATCGGCTTGCGCGCGCAAGCCAGGTGGCTCGTCTGAAGGCGGGGATTGGGCGTGAGGTGCGCCCATTTGTCAGGTCCGGGGCGCTTACGGTCATGAACGGAAAGAAGGTCATTGAGGTATGCCCGAGCCTCAACTGGACAAAAGGTCACGCGACGTTGCGGCTGATGAAGCGAGTACGCCGCCGGTCACTGTTGCCCATCTACATCGGTGACGACCAGACGGACGAGACCGCATTTCGCATGCTGAGAGGGGGAATAACGATAAGGGTGGGCATGCATCGGCGGTCAAAGGCGCAGTATTATGTGAGGGGGGTTGGGGAGGTGCTTCAGTTCCTTGAATGGATCCTGGCCCGATATGCGTAACAGCCGACAAGCCTGCTGGCCCTGTCGCCGGCGGCTCATGCGGCAGATGGTGGCCGGGAGGATCATCGTGTGCTTCGGGCCAGGGCCGTGGCGGTCGTTGAAGTCATGCGAAGGTGATGCTATCTTCAGGCAATCCGCGTGAGCAATCGCGCAGCGCTGTCAAAAGCCAGCGGTCGGAACAACCGATAATGCCAACGCTTCAGAGTGAAGACATCAAGGCGATCGTGCGGGGAGACCATGGAGACCCATTTGCCGTGCTGGGCCCGCATCAGGTCGGGGTCGGGACCGGGACTGCCGTGGCGGTGCGCGTCTTCTTCCCTGAGGCCCAGCAGGTGACGGTTGTTCCCGTCGATCTCCCCGACGACGGAGAGCCAATGGAGCTGCTGCACACGGATGGCTTCTTCGAGGCAGTGTTCTTGGAGCGTCGTCACCTGTTTGCCTATCGGCTGCGGGTAGTTGACGGGCAGGGACAAACGCTGGAGGTCGAGGACCCGTACCGCTTTCCACCTGCCTTGAGCGAGTACGATCTCTACCTGATGGGTGAGGGCACTCACCTCAGCAACTATGAGAAGCTCGGAGCCCATACAACGAAACTGGAGGGCGTGCCGGGGGTGAATTTTTCGGTCTGGGCTCCCAACGCCAGGAGGGTCAGCGTCGTGGGCGACTTCAATCACTGGGACGGCCGGTGCCACGCGATGCGGAACCATCCAGGAAATGGGATCTGGGAGATCTTCATCCCAGGAGTGGGGGACGGAGCGCGATACAAATTTGAGGTCAAGGCACGATCCGGTGAGGAGATCGCGCTGAAGGCCGACCCGTATGCGTGTGCCTTCGAGCCGGCCCCCCGGACCGCCTCGATCGTGTGCGATATCGACACCTATCGGTGGGGTGATGAGGCGTGGATGGAGGCCAGAGACCGCCACAATCCGCTCGAGCGCCCGTTGGCAATCTACGAGGTGCACCTGGGCTCCTGGATGCGGGTGCCGGAGGACGCGAATCGCTTTCTGACCTATCGGGAGCTTGCGCACAAGCTGGCCGATTACGTCATCGAGTTGGGGTATACCCACGTCGAGCTGCTGCCGATCACGGAACACCCTTTCTATGGGTCATGGGGGTATCAGACCATCGGTTACTTCGCCCCCACCCGTCGTTACGGGACGCCTGCCGACTTCATGTACTTCGTCGATCACCTGCACCAGCGCGGGATCGGCGTCATTCTGGACTGGGTCCCGGCCCACTTTCCTCGCGACGCACACGGACTGGTCCACTTCGACGGAACGCACCTGTACGAGCATGCCGACCCCCGGAGAGGCGAGCAGAAGGAATGGGATACCTTGGTTTTCAACTACGGCCGCACAGAGGTGGCCAACTTTCTGTTGGGCAACGCGCTCTTCTGGCTGGAGCGATATCACCTGGACGGCCTGCGGGTGGATGCAGTCTCCTCGATGGTCTATCTCGATTACTCCCGGAAACCCGGTGAATGGATCCCGAACGTCCACGGCGGGAACGAGAATCTCGAGGCGATCGCCTTTCTGAGACGTTTCAATGAACTGGCCTATGAGCGCCATCCTGGCGTGATGACCATTGCCGAGGAGTCCACCGCCTGGCCCCAGGTCTCGCGGCCGACCACCGTGGGCGGCCTCGGTTTTGGACTCAAGTGGAATATGGGGTGGATGCACGACATGCTGGGCTACATGGCCCTCGACCCGGTCTACCGGAGCTACCATCACAATAGCCTCACCTTCGGCCTACTCTACGCATTCACCGAGAATTTCGTCCTGCCCCTCTCCCACGATGAGGTGGTGCACGGGAAGGGATCGCTGCTGGGCAAGATGCCGGGCGACATCTGGCAGCAGTTCGCAAACCTCCGCTGTTTGTACGCGTACATGTACGGGCATCCGGGAAAGAAGCTCCTGTTCATGGGGGGGGAATTCGGCCAATGGCGGGAGTGGGATCACGATCAGAGCCTGGACTGGCACCTGCTGGAGCAAGGCCCCCACCACAAGGGCGTGCAACGATTGGTTCGCGACCTGAACGACCTCTACCGGTCGCAGCCCGCCCTTTTTGAGGTCGATTTCGATCCCGCCGGGTTCGAGTGGATCGACTGTCGCGACGGGCAGCAAAGCGTCGTCTCGTTCCTACGCCGAGCCAAGAACCCTGATGATTTCGTGGTTTTTGTCAGCAACTTCACCCCTGTGCCCCGCTTTGGCTATCGCGCCGGCGTGCCGATCGGGGGCTATTATCGGGAGCTGCTGAACAGCGATGCCGCGATCTACGGAGGGAGTAACCTCGGGAATATCGGCGGGACGATGGCAGAGCCGGTCCCTGCCCATGGACATTCCTTCTCAGTGGTCCTGACCCTCCCCCCGCTGGCCACTGTGGTGCTCAAACCCACTGGCACTGCAGGCCAGGTATGAGGATAACGCCCGGGAACCAGTGCCCCCCTCGGGGGGAACTGGGATGACGACGAGGCTCATGGATAAGCCCGCTTCGACAGGGCTCAGCGCAGGCTTCGACCCGGCTCAGGACAGGCTCCGGTTTCTCCTTGTCCTGCATAACCATCAACCCTTGGGCAACTTCGACGACGTGATCCAAAGGTTGATGGACAAAGCCTATCGGCCCTTTCTGGAGGCGATTCGCGACCGGCCGGCCCTCAAGCTCACACTGCACGTCAGCGGACCGCTCCTTCTATGGCTGGAGCGCCGAGCCTCCGACTATCTGGATCTCGTCGGCGAGTTGGTCCAGCGGGGCCAGGTGGAGCTGCTGATGGGAGGGTTGTACGAGCCGATCCTCGCGGCGATCCCTTACGAGGACCGCGTGGCCCAGATCGATCTGATGCGCGAGCGCCTGCGGTCCCGTTTCGGCGTCCGTCCGCGGGGCCTGTGGCTTGCCGAGCGGGTGTGGGATCCAGCGATCGTACCGGCGCTCGCCGCCGCGGGGGTGGCATATGTCCTCATGGATGACCGAGCCTTTCTCGCTTCCGGGTTTTCGGCGGATCGACTGCATGACTACTACCTGACCGAAGCGGATGGACAGACGGTCGCTGTCTTCCCGATCGATAAAGCGCTCCGGTACCTCATCCCCTTCCGCCCACCGACTGAGATCGAGGATTACCTACGCCGGATCGTGGAGACCGGAGGGCGGCTGGCCATCGCTGCCGACGACGGCGAGAAGTTCGGCGGCTGGCCCGGTACCTCCAGGTGGGTGTACGAGGAGGGGTGGCTGAAGGGCTTCCTGGATCTCCTCGAGGGGACAGCCGACTGGATCGTCTCGCAGACCGCCGGTGAGGCATTGGATGGCCTTCGTCCCGCTGGGCTCTGCTATCTGCCCACCGGTTCGTATGGCGAGATGGAGGAGTGGGCCCTCGGCCACGAAGAGGGGCGGCGGTTTGCGCAGGTCAAGACCCGGCTCGGCGCCGATGCCGATCGATTCACCGCCCACATCCGAGGGGGACATTGGAAGCACTTCCTGGTCCGTTATCCCGAGGCGAACCGGGCCCACAAGAAGGGTCTGACCCTCAGCTGCCTGCTCCCGCGTCGCCGCCGGGTCAGTCGAGTGCGGCGTGAACTCCTTGCCGCGCAGTGCAATGATGGGTACTGGCATGGGATATTCGGCGGGCTCTACCTTCCGCATCTGCGGCACGAGATCTGGCGCCATCTGGCCCGGGCCGAGGCGTTGATCCGCCGTCGCCAGGCGATCCAGGTCGAGGCGACAGATCTCGATTGCGATGGGCGCGAAGAGGTCTGGATTCACGGCAAGAGTTTCTCGGCCCAGGTGCAGCCGCACCGCGGTGGTCGGCTTGTGGAGTGGACCGATTTCGCTGAGGAGGTCAACTTCCTCAATACCCTGACCCGTCGTCCCGAGGCGTATCATGACGCCATCCGTAGCGCGGCAGCCCAGATCGACGGAGGGACGAAGGGCGGCATCCCAGGCATCCATGACCTGCAGCGAGCGGCCCCGGCCGACCTGGCGGAGGCCCTGGTCTACGATCCCTGGGAGCGCGCGGGCTTCCTCGATCACTTCTTCGTCGAGCCCAATCCAGTCGCCTCTTGGGCGGCGGGCCGCCTGGATGAGCGAGGGGATTTCACTGGCGGGGAGTGCGGGTGGCAGCCGACCTCCTGCGGCGTTGCCCTCGACCGATCGGGACACGTTCGCGCCGATGCCGAGGGTGGCCATCCGGTCCTGCTGCGGAAAGAGTATGCCTTCACGGATAAACAGCGCCTAGCCGTTTTCTATCGCATTGTGAATAACGGGAGAGGTTCACTGGTCGCGCGCTTCGGGGTGGAGCTGAACTTCTTCCTCCCGGGTCTCGCCTTCGGCCGGTCTCAGCTCGTCATCGGTGACCAGATACTCTCGCTCGATTCCCCCACCTGTGTAGCCGGGGTCGAGCGCTTCACTCTATCTGCCCTGGGGGAGCACCATCGCGTGACCGTCAGTCTCGATCAACAGGCAACCCTATACGGCCACCTGGTGGCGACCGTCTCGCAGTCGGAGCAGGGGTATGAGCGGACGGTGCAGGCGGTTGCCGCCATGCCAAGCTGGGATCTCTGCCTTGATCCCGGTCAGGAATGGAGGGCCGAGGTGAGCGTGCAGGTTGCGTGAGAGCCATGAACCAACGGTGCAGACCCTCCAGCGCCCCGCTTTCTCGAAGTCCTGCTCCCCCAGTTTCCTGAGCCCCGTCTCACGAATCTTGACCGCTTTGGAAGCGGGGACTACAATGGGGAACGCTGTGAAGTGCCTGTTCTTGTATCGGAGGAGATGACCATGCCGCAGAGGATGTCCGAGGAGACGATCGAGGTCTATCGAAAGACTGTTGAGCAAGAGCCGGGGAACGTCGAGGCGAGGTACCAGCTTGCGCTCGGGTACTATCACGCGAGGCGGGTGAAGGAAGCGATCGCTGAGATGCAGCGGGTGATCATTCTCGATCCCAAGTATGTCGATGCCCACTTTCAACTCAGCCTCTGGTACTACGGGCGGTGTATGTTCCATGCCGCCATCGAAGCCTCTCAGAAGGTCATCGCCCTGGAGCCCGCCAACCCCGGCGCGCACTATCGGATGGCAAGAGCATACTTTCATTTGGGGAAGCTGGACCTGGCCATCCAGAGTTTCCGTAAGGTGTTGGAAGCCGACCCCACTCATATGATCGTCCATTACCACCTTGGCATCATCTATGAGCGGAAACGGATGTGGCACGAAGCGATCCGCGAGTTCTTACAGGTGGTGTCGGAGAATCCGAATGATGCCTCCTCCCATTTCCATCTGGGGCTCGCCTACAAGCGCCTTGGGGTCCGCGATCTGGCCGTCGGCGAGTTCATGATGGCATTGGATCTCGACCCGGAAGACAACGCGTCGCTTGAGCAACTCCAAGGCCTCCAAGGCTAGCCCGAGTCACCTCGTCACCCCCCTCTCCCCCACGGGGAAGAGGAGGGGGCTGGGGGGCAGAAGCGACTAAGTCACGATGCGCAAGCGAACTCAGTTATACGACGCAGAGCGTGGGGCAGGAGCCACCTTCGGTGAGTGGTTTGGCCGGGCGCTGCCCGCTCGGTTTTCGGATCCCGGCCTCGAATATCATACCGTCCGCGCCGGCATGGGCCTGATTGATCAGTCGTACCGGGGCATCCTTGAGCTCAGGGGCAAAGACAGCACCCGTTTTCTCAATGGGATGGTGACGAATGATGTCAAATCGCTCAAGGCGGGTTCCGGGCAGTATGCCGCCATGCTAAGCGTCCATGGCAAATTGATCGCCGATATGCGGATCTACGCGGTCGCCGATGGCTATTGGCTCGATTTGCAGGAGGAACTGGTTCCAAAGGTACTCCAGACCATCGACCGTCATCTGATCGCCGACCAAGTGGAAGTCCGGGATAGGTGCGCCGATTTCGTCCTGCTCGCCCTGCAAGGCCCTGCCAGCGCGGAACTGCTGGCTCGGCTGGGGATCGGGGGGGCAAAGGACCTGGAGGAATACCAGCATCTCGAGACCGCCATCGAGGGGAGATCTGTCAGGCTGATCCGGGCCGGCGAGACCGGCGAGGAGGGGTTCGTTCTCGTGCCAGAAGCCGGCGCGGCCGCGGCGGTCTGGGAGGCGCTCCTGCAGGCGGGCCGCGACGACCAGCTCCGGCCGGTTGGAATGGAGGCGCTCAACACCCTTCGGATCGAGGCCGGGATCCCCTGGTATGGCATCGATATGGACGAAACCAATCTCCTTCAGGAGGCGGGCTTGGAGCGGGCCGCCAGCTTCTCGAAGGGGTGCTATATCGGCCAGGAGACGGTGGTTCGGGTCGCGCATCGCGGCCACGTCAACTGGCACTTGGTCGGCTTGGTCATTGGAGGCATCGAGGTACCTGAGGTCGGCGCCAAGCTGCGCTACGAGCAGCGAGAGGTCGGACGGATCACCAGCGCGGTGCATTCGCCCGCACTGAACCGGCCGGTCGCTTTGGGGTATGTCCGCCGCGAGCGGATGGCGCCGGGAACGATCCTGGAACTCCGGGCCTCGCAGGGGGATACCTCCGCCGAAATCGTTCCGCTTCCCTTCTACAAGCGAAGGTGATGCACGCCGTGTTTCCCGGACCGCGACAATTTCCCCTCTCCCCTATGTGGGGGAGAGGGCGAGGGTGAGGGGGGCGAAGTTAATTGGACCGGCACTAGGGGAGGTGTTCAAACGTTCGCACAACCTCGCGGAACCGCTCCGGTAGCGGCATAGTCCGCTTGGTCGAAGGATCGATCGCGACGTAGACGCTGGTAGCGGTAAAGAGGGGCGCGGTCTCACCCTCTCTGTAGATCTCGAATTCAACAACGAAGCTCTTGGTCCTGAGTTCGGCGACCCTGGTGCGGACCTCAAGCAGATCATCGAAATAGGCCGCGGCGCGGAAGTCACAACTGATGTGGGCCAGGACGAAGTCGAACCCGCCTTTCACCATCTCCTGGTAAGGATAGCTCAGGTGGCGGAAGTATTCTGTCACCGCCGTGTCGGTGTAGGTCAGGTAGTTGCCGTTGAAGACGATTCCCTGCATGTCGGTCTCGGCGAACCGGACCCGAAGCGGGAAGTGGTAGCGGAATTGGTCTCGACCCATCGGCCACTCCTGGTGCCGGTCCCATTAGCTTCGCCTAGCGGCGTTGCTGGCCCCCGGGACACTCCCTGCGACGTACCTGGGAACGTACGCCTCGGTTGGTCCCGTGGGCCGCGCCTTTCCATGCTCGCTTCTTGGCCCGGCACGACCTAGCAACTGTTGGAGAACCCAGCTCGATTCCCACTAGGCGGTGCAATGGTATACAAGATTGACTCCGGAGGCAATGTCCCATGAAGATCTATACGAAAACGGGCGATAAAGGGGAAACTGGATTGATCGGTGGGACGAGGGTGTCGAAATCTGCCCTTCGAGTCGAGGCGTACGGAGAGGTGGATGAGCTGAATGCGGTACTTGGCTACGCGAGGGCCAAGCTGACCGACGAGTCGATCAAGGGACAGCTTTCGGATATTCAGCGCGACCTCTTTGCCATAGGCGCACAACTTGCCGATCCGAGAGGCCAGATTGAAAAAAAGGCCGAGAAGGCGGGTGTCAACGAAGCGCGCGTCAAAGAGCTGGAGGCGATCATCGATCGGTACGACACCGCCTTGCAGCCCCTCCGTTCATTCATTCTCCCCGGAGGGGCCGAGATCGGCGCCATCCTTCACCTGGCCAGGGGGGTCTGCAGGCGCGCCGAGCGTCGGGTGGTGGCCCTGTCCAAAGAAGCGCCGCTTCCTCCTGTGCTCATTGCCTATATCAATCGGCTCTCTGATCTCCTCTTCACAATGGCAAGGGCGGTCAATCGGGAGGCGGGGGTCGAAGAGATTCCCTGGTAAAACCGGGAGGAAACGGGTGGCGATCCTGAAGGTGGCTCGTCTTGGACATCCGGTCTTGCGGCAGGTGGCTCCGCCGATCAAGCCCGAGTCGATTCAAGAGGCCGAGACTCAACGGCTCATCGATGACATGATCGAAACGATGCGGGAGTACGATGGTGTGGGGATCGCTGCCCCTCAGGTCCACGTCTCGAAGCAGATCGCCGTGATCGAGGCGAAAGGGAGCCGGCGGTATCCCGACGCCCCCGACATCCACCTCACGGTCCTGATCAACTTGGAGGTGACCCCGCTCGGTCCGGAGCTGGGGGACGATTGGGAAGGATGCCTTAGCTTGAACGATTTCCGCGGGCTCACGCCGCGTTACCAGCAGGTGCGGGCGAAGGCGCTCGATCGGGAAGGTCGTCCGGTCGAGTTCGTCGCCACGGGGTTCCATGCGCGGGTCCTCCAGCACGAGCGGGATCACCTGTTGGGCAAGGTGTTCATCGACCGGATGCCCAGCTTTGAAACACTCTCGTATCTGGCAGAGTTTACGCGCTACTGGAGCCGTTAGACCCCTCCGCAGCGTCGCTAAGACGGTGACGGATGAGCTTGCCTTCGGCCTGCCGGGAGAACCACTTTCAAGGGTCGCCGCACAACCCCAGAGCCCCGGACCGGGTCCCGGGGGTTCCTCGAGCGGATCGGCGTCGGCCGTTGCCTGTGGGCTGGCCGACTCTCCTCCTGGCACCGACACCTGAGGCCGTTTCTCGAGCTCGCCGATCTCCTCTGTCTGCCGACAGCGCCAACCCTTGCGCCCGTGCTGACGCGGGAATTGGCTGCCGTAGCGACACCGGACGGTGCGTCTCCCCGGTCGCCGTTGACGGGATCTGGGTCAGGGGGTGAGGACCAGGGTCAGCTGCGCCTGGCCAGCACGGCCATCCAGGTGAAACTCCCCGAGGGAGGCAGCTCGCAAAACGTCAGATCCGCCGTCAGCCACATCCGGCCCGTGAGCCCAAGACGCTCCATCGCCGCCTCGACCAAAGCCCGGTCCACATCCTGAAATCCGGACAGGATCACCGACGCGTCGTCGCCGCTCAGCCGCACGAGCTCCGCCATCATCTCGGTGAGGACGGGCAGGGGTAGATTGGCCAACACCAGGTCGAACCGGCCGGCGATCGCCTCGGCGGAGCCTCGGACCAGCATCACCCGGTCCGTCACACGGTTCAGCTCGGCATTCCGCCGGCACGTGACGACCGCCTGGGGACTGATATCGAGCGCCACGGCGCGATCCACTCCGAGCTTGACGCCTGCGAGGGCCAGGATGCCGCCGCCGCACCCCATGTCCACCAAGGTCCGACAGCGGCGGCCTCGGAGGGTTTGGAGCATGAGGCGGAGACACAGCCGGGTAGTCGGGTGGGTGGCCGGGAAGGTTCGGGCGGTGCGCAGCAGCACTCCGGCCGGGGCGCGGGCGACCAGCGCGCGCCACCAAGGGGCCCCGACCGCCAGCACGCCGTCGATGCGGTAGCCGAATAGCATGACCTCACATCTCATGGGAGGGACTGGATTGTGTCGCCACCTCCGGAAGAGGATAGCATACGAGGGTGGCGATCGCCTCCTCCACTTTGAGCTTTTCGGGTGCCGCGCGGGGTGAGTCCGGGCGGCGCCGAGGGGATGCAGGCTTTCAATTTACTCATATTTTTGGGTAAAATTACTCATCAGATCCCCGGCTGGTCCGAGGCCCGGTTGATGTCCAAGTTGAGCCGCGCCTAACAGGGACGTGATCAGCTTAACAGCGACCTGTGCGGGTATCGACAAATGGCGGGATCCGGGATAGATGGTCTTGCACGGCAACGCTTTGCCGCGATGATGTCCAAACCAACCGAGGCGATCGACCTTGCCGAGGCGGCGCTCCTGATTGCCCAGGAGGAGTATCCCGGGCTGGATGTTGGGGCCTATCTTGGCCATCTGGATCGGATGGCCGACGAGCTTGGGAAGCAACTCCGGCTGCGCGACGATCCTCAAAGGAAGATCGAAGCGTTGAACGACTACCTCTTCGGTGATCTCAAGTTCACGGGGAATACGGAGGCGTACTACGACCCGCGGAACAGCTTTCTCAATGAGGTCCTTGACAGGCGGACCGGGATCCCTATCACCCTTTCGACCGTTTACCTGGAGGTGGGATGGCGTCTCGGGTTGCCGCTTCATGGAGTTGGCTTTCCGGGCCACTTCCTGGTAAAATACTCGGCGGGGAAGGAAGAGATCATTCTCGATCCGTTTCATCGAGGCTCGATCCTGACCGAGGAGGAGTGTCAGACCCGGCTTGACCAGGTGTACGATGGGCGGGTCCATTTCAGGCCGGGCTTCCTCGCCGCAGCCACCAAGCGTCAGATCCTGACCAGAATCCTGGCCAACCTTAAGGGGATCTACGTTGCCGCAAAGGATTACCGCCGGGCCCTGGCCGCGGTGGAGCGGATCCTGCTCATCGATTCGACCCTGGCTCCTGAGATCCGGGATCGTGGGATATTGCGGATGCAGCTTGGTCAGGCACCTCAGGCCATTGCCGACCTCGAATGGTATGTGACCACGAACCCGCAGGCGGAGGATGTCGAGGAGGTTCGGAAGCGGCTGCGGGATTGTCGGCAGGCACAAGCGAGCCTGAATTAGTGAAGCAGGAGACGGGATCGATGGAACCGAGTGCGTTCATCAAAGAGTTGGAGGAGGAGAACAACAAGCTCCTGGGCCGGCTCGAGCCAGCGGAGACGCTGATGGTGGAAAGCGGCGGCAGACTTGACATCGGGCGCTTGCTGAAGATTGCCCTGAGGAACGAGATGGAGGCGACTGAGCTGGCAGCCCGATGGATCGAGAGCACTCCGGAGGTGGACGTGAAGCTCGGTTTCGCCCGACAGGTGGGCGACGAGTCCAAACACTACCGGATGATCGAGGATCGTCTGAAGGCCCTGGGCGTCGATCTCAGCGGATTCAACCCGATCGGCCAAGGGTATGGGGAGCTGTTTCAGTACCTGACCACGCTCACCGACACCGTGGAGCGGCTGGCGGCCGGCCAGTTCACCCGAGAGGCGATCGCCCTCGTCAAGAACCGGCAGTTCATCGAGCTCTGCGAGACAAAGGGCGATTACGCCACTGCCAAGCTGTACCGTGAGGTGATCCAACCGGACGAAAAGTACCATCACGAGCTTGGCCGGCGTCTCCTGCAAAAGTACGCTGTAACGGATGATCAGCAGGAGCGGGCGAGGCTGGCCTCACGAAAAACACTGGAGCTGGCTGAGGAGCTATCGGGTTTGGCCTTAAAGAAAGCCGGAATCCATCACGCCCCTGGCTGCTAGTACCGTTCCAACTATTTACGCCAGAATGGTGAGGCTAGGGACAGCGATGGTCCTTAGCAGGACACCTCGCTGTGACTATCCGTAACAAGTTGGAACGGCACTAGGGGCCGATCTCCCCCGAAGCGATCTGGCGGACCAATGGCTCGTCGGCCGGGGGAAATGCGTAGGCGCCGATCTGTGCCGCGGTCACCCAGCGGTAGGCTGCGCACCCGAGAAGGCGCGGCTCGCCATTCAGGATGGTGCATCGGTAGAATCGGAGGT
The DNA here is from genome assembly GCA_016207095.1 of Candidatus Methylomirabilota bacterium. GTDB lineage: Bacteria > Methylomirabilota > Methylomirabilia > Methylomirabilales > Methylomirabilaceae > Methylomirabilis. The sequence continues at coordinate 43,068 of JACQQF010000045.1, forward strand.
GGACCCGGCGTTCGGTATCCACGTGCTCGGCGGAGGCAACCTGTTCGTGGACCGCGATCGTCAGGCCCAGCTCTTCCATCACCTCTCTGGTCAGGCAGGCCTCGAAGCTTTCGCCAGGCTGCCGTTTGCCGCCGGGAAACTCCCAGAGCCCGCCGAGATGAGCGCCATTCCGTCGCTGGGTGATCAGGACCTCATCGTCTTTGATGATGAGGCCGGCCGCCACCTCGACTTCTGGAGCGATCTCTCGCACTAACTGCTCCCTTCCTTGACGGAGCGTCTCGGTCGGCCCGTCCGGTTCCGAGAATTCCGATCCGGCGTCCACGGATAGGAGAGACAGATCTGCCGCATCGTGCAGGTCGAGCAGCCGGGAAGGCGGGCGGTGCACACCAGAGCCCCAAAGTCCATCAGTGCCTGGTTGAAGTCGTACCCTCGCCCTTTGGGTATGAGGGCGGCTGACAGATCCCAGAGGTGCCTGAGCACCTTGGATCGCTTTGGATGGCCGGGGCCAAGGAAGACCCGGTGTAGGAGCCGCATAACGTTGGTGTCGAGGATCGGGGCGTCCTTGCGGAAGGCAAAACTCATCACCGCGCCGGCGGTATAGCGGCCGATCCCTTTGAGGGCCTGAAGCTCCTCGAGCGAGTCGGGGAGCTTGCCGCCACGGCGGCGAACAGTATCCTTTGCGATGGCGTGAAGGCGAACGGGTCGGATGTTGTACCCCAGCGGCCGCCAGGTGGCTTCAACATCGCGCACCGAAGCGCCGGCGAGCTCCCCGATCGACGGGTACTTCCGAAGAAACTCCTTATACTTGGGAATCACCCGATCGACCTGGGTCTGTTGCAGCATCACCTCCGAGACCAGGATCTTGTAAGGGTCGGAGGTTTTCCGCCACGGGAGATCCCGCCGATGGCGGGCGTACCAGCGGAGGAGTCGCTGTTGGAATGTCCGCCTGAGGTCGGGGTCCGGGAAGTGGGCATCGTTGGACGGCATCGCCCGTAGTGTAATAAGTTGCCCGACCGATTTCAATAGCATTCAGCACCGATAGCAGTCAGCCATCGGCGTTCAGCCTTCAGCTATCAGCTTTCTGATGGCTTTAGACTGAGAGCTGAATGCTGACTGCTGAACGCTAGAAAGGACATAGATGACGACGCAACTAGTCAAACCGGAGCGCTTTTTCCTGGAGAAGTTCGGCTTGACGGAGCGGCATCTCGAGCGGGGGTTGGGCGCCGCCCTCGGCGCGCAGATCGATTATGCCGACCTCTATTTCGAATACCGGATCAGCGAAGCCCTCTCGCTCGAGGAGGGGATGATCAAGCGGGCATCGAAGAATATCAGTCAGGGGGCAGGCGTCCGAGCGCTCGCCGGTGAGAAGACCGGCTACGCCTTCTCCGACGAGATCAGTGTACAGAATCTTGAGTTGGCCGGCTCCCGGGCAAAGGCGGTCGCCGAACGGGCGGGCGCCGGGATTTCTCCGCCGGTCAAGGTTGGGGGCAGCCCTCGCCACGATCTCTACCCGGTCCGCGTCCAGCCGATCGAAATCCCGGTCGAGAAGAAGATCGATCTGCTCCAGCGGATCGATGCCATCGCCAGGAAGGAAGACCCGCGGATCGTCCAGGTCATGGGCTCATTCGCCAGTGAGTACAAAATCGTCCTGGTTGCGACCTCTGCCGGCGTCATGATCGGCGACATCCAGCCACTTTCTCGCCTGAACATCACGTGCATCGCCCAGGAGGGAGACAACCGTCAGATGGGGACATGCGGCGGCGGCGGCCGGGCCGAGTTCGAGTTCTTCCTGGAGGATGGGCGGTTCGAGCGCTACGCGAAAGAGGCGGCCCGCCTGGCCATCGTCAACCTCAGCGCGGCCGATGCCCCGGCCGGGACCACGGATGTGGTCCTCGGCCCGGGATGGCCAGGGGTCTTGCTGCATGAGGCGATCGGCCACGGCCTCGAGGGCGATTTCAATCGGAAGAAGACCTCGGCCTTCACCGACCGAATCGGGCAGCGGGTGGCGTCCGAGCTCGTCACGGTGGTGGACGACGGGACGATACCGTCGCGGCGCGGCTCCCTGAACATGGACGACGAGGGGACGCCGACCGGTCGCACGGTTTTGATCGACCGCGGGATCCTGCAAGGGTATCTGCAGGATCGACTGAACGCTCGCCTCATGGGGATGAAGCCCACGGGCAACGGACGGCGCGAAAGCTATGCCTACCAGCCGATGCCGCGCATGACGAACACCTTCATGCTGGCGGGCGACTCGACGCCGGAGGAGATCATCGCGTCCGTCAAGCGGGGGTTGTACGCCGTGACCTTTGGTGGCGGTCAGGTGGACATCACCAGCGGGAAGTTCGTCTTCTCGGCGAGCGAGGCATACCTGATCGAGAACGGCAAGATTACGCGGCCGGTCAAGGGCGCCACACTGATCGGCCATGGCCCGGAGGTCCTCACCCGCGTAAGCATGGTGGGAGATGACCTGAAGTTGGACGAAGGGATCGGAACCTGCGGCAAGGATGGCCAGTTAGTTCCCGTCGGAGTGGGCCTGCCGACCATCAAGATTGAGGGGCTCACCGTGGGCGGAACAGAGGGCCTCAACAAGGCGGAGAGCTTTCTTCAATGATCAGCCAAGATATCGCCGAAGCGGTCTTGCGGGAGGCGAAGCGGAAGGGCAGTACAGAGGCCGACTTGGCCCTGGTGGAGAATGAGCTGGTCACAGTCCAGGTCAGGTTGGGCGAGGTGGAAACGATCCGTAGCGCGAGGGAAGTGGGACTTGGGCTGCGCCTCTTTTTCGGCAAACGGTCGGCCACCAGTTCCACCTCCGACCTCTCCAAGGAATCGCTCGCTCGCCTGGTAGAGGATACATCTGTCCTTGCGAAGGTGACCGCCCACGATGAGTTCTCGGGTCTTCCCTCTGTGGGAGAGTGTGCCAGGAGCTTCCCGGAGCTTCATCTCTACGACTCCGACGGTGAGGCGCTCCCGGTCAAGGAGCGGATCGCCCGCGCCAAGGAAGCCGAAGCTGCGGCCCTGGCCTACGACCCCAGGATCACCAACTCCGAGGGAGCGGATTTCGCCAGCAACCTCTATCGGATCATCTATGGGAGCAGTCACGGCTTTCTGGGGGAGTATCGCGGCTCCACCTTCAGCCTTGCGGTGACGCCGATCGCCCTGTTCAACGGAGCGATGCAGCGCGATTATTGGTATTCGTATGCCAGAAAGCTGAGCAAGCTGGAGTCGGCTGAAGCGATCGGGAGGAGGGCAGCGGAGCGGACCATCAGGCGACTCGGTGGAAGGAAGATCCACACCCAGGAGGTCCCGGTAGTGTTCGATCCCGAGACCGCCGCCAGCCTGATGCGGATCCTCTGCTCCGCGGTGTCCGGCCCCTCGCTCTATCGGGGAGCGTCATTCCTGATCGACCGGTTAGGCGATCGGATCGCGCCGGAGATCGTCTCCGTTTATGACGATGGGACAATCCCTGGCTACCTGGGTTCGAAGCCGTTTGATGGCGAAGGGTTGCCCACGCGACGGAACGCGGTCCTGGAAAACGGCGTCCTGCGCAGCTACCTCCTCGATACCTATTCCGCCCGCAAGCTGAAGCTCGCCCCGACCGGCAACGCAGCCCGTGGCGTCGGCGACGTGCCGACCGTCGGGCCGACCAACTTCTTCCTTCAGGCCGGTCAGTACGATCCCGCGGAGATCATCCGGTCGGTGGACTCCGGTCTGTACGTCACCGAGCTGATCGGCCCCGGCGTGAACCTCGTCACCGGGGATTACTCGCGGGGGGCGGTGGGGTTCTGGATCGAAAAGGGAGAACTCGCCTATCCGGTGGAGGAGATCACCGTGGCCGGCAATCTCAAGGAGATGCTGCTCGGGATCGAGATGGTCGGCAACGATCTGACCTTCCGCAATAGCGTCGTGGCACCCACTCTCAAGATCCGCCGCATGACCGTCGCCGGCCACTAAAGCTGCACCCTGCTTACCGGTTCCCTGTCATTGCGAGCGCCTACAACGCGCGAAGCAATCTCACCTCTACTTACACCCCACTGTATTGACAGAATCAGACCCCTCGATCGCCTGCCCGCCAAAGGTCTCCCCCGTCAGGGACGCATTCGTGATTCCTCTTGGTTTATCCTGAACTGTCATGTATCCTCATAACAAGGAGGAAGAACGACATGGGAAGGAAACGAACCGTCATTGTAGTCTTAGATGCTGAGGTGGCAGAAGCCCTGAAAGCGGAAGCCGAGGGGCGGGACCGGAGCATGAGCTGGATTGTGAACCGCCTCCTGGCGGCTGCTCTCCAGCAGCCCCGCCGGATCGTCCTCGAGGAAGTGCTACCCGAAGACCCCGACTGGGAGATCATCCGGGCGCGCCGCCACCAGCCTCTAGCCAACCTTGATACCTATCACCGGGAGCGGCTGAAAAAGAGCGGACTGCGAAAGAGAGCAGTCGGCGACTGAGATTTACAGGGTCCGCTTCCGCAGCCGCTCAGTCCGCAAGGAGTTGGATGGCCTGGACGATGAAACGTATCTCCGTATTGTGGCGGCTATCCATGCCCTTCGGGAGAATCCCCACCCGCCAGGGACCAAAAGCTCACCGGGCAGAAGGTCTACCGCATCCGGTCAGGCGACTACCGGGTCCTTTACACTGTAGATGACGAAGGTAAGGTCGTACGGATTGAAGCAGTGTGAAAGCGTGACGAGAGAACGTATGACTGAAAGGGACAGGAGAAATCAGTGGACGCCGGCCTTCACGCGACCAAATTGATCGGTCCCGACGGCTGCAGATTGCAACGACTGACCCAGCAGATGATTATGGCTCGATGTAGAACTCGATTCCGTGGCCGTCGGGATTGCGGACTGAGAGCGAGCGGCTTGTTGAAAGTTGTCGTTCGCCCGCTATGGCTTCCAGACAGGAATCCCAACGTGGCGGGCCAGCAGGTCAAAGTGCTTGTCGCGGTGAAGAAGGCGGCACGGGTAGTTCACGGCAACCGCGGCGATGAGATGATCTGTCGCTGGGATGGACAAACCCTTGCGTCGCGCTGTGTGAGCCATCCAATACGCTGATCTCCAGACCGATGCCGTAATCAGGAACTGTTGGAGCGCTTCCAAGTCTTCGCAGAGCTCCTGATACTCTCCCTCCGTCCTTGTGCCGCCAGCAAGCTCCAAGATGATCATTTCACAAACCGCCGCGCGCCCCTCGGCCAGCAAATGACGGACTTGTTCCCTTACGAGGGCATCTCCAGTGGGCCGCAACGCATGGATCCAGACCGAAGTGTCGATCAGGACCCAGTCGTTAGCCATTGGTCCGGAGCTTGGTCAGCCTGCTTGATGTGAGTTCAAGGGGGAAGCGGCCCAGTTTTCCAAGGAGACGCTCGATACGTTCCTGTCGAATGAGCGCCTCTAGAGAGCGGTGGATGAGCTCCTTCTTCGTCCTGGCGTTGGTGAGCGCCAGCGCTTGCTTCATGAGCTTGTCATCAATCTCCATGGTAGTCCTCATCGCGAACCCTCCTATTGGCATAAAATTACCACGATTTTTATGCCATGTCAAACTTCCTCATGGCGAGGCGCCGAGCAGGGCCTGATCTGATGCTCGGGTTGTCCCCTACCACCTGTGCTCGCCGCTCGGCTTCTCACCGGCTTCCCTTTTCGGCGTAAAGGTGGCGGCAGGCAAAGGCGCGGTGATCGTCAGTGGTTCGCCCGTAACCTGGTTTCTCGCCGTTACTTCAATGCTCAAACCGGAGAGGTCTTTCCTTCCCTTGTCAAGCTCGAAGAATAGGAACCCCGCGCGTTCCTTGCTCGGGGCGATTATCCCGTCCTGGAAGCTTTTTGCTGCGAAGTCCTGAACGAGCTGCTTGTTGATCTTACTTGTATGCATGGCCGAGGCCACGACAGCGATCGGGATGCCAACGATGGGGACGATCAGGCTCCAGCCCAGGGCCCTGCCTACAGCACTCCGTTCGGCCTTGCTGGCTGCTTCCTCAGGTGTGAAGGACTTCAGTACGGCGGCGCCTCGTACGATGATGTCCGTGGCGTTGACTTCATAGGGTTGTTGCCCCACGTTCTCGACTTGGACCAGAAGCGGCAGAACGCCCTCCTCGACCAGTTTCGTGTCGAAGGCCTCCTGGCTTTTTTCCGGTGTTGCGTACTCCTGCACAAGGAGAGTTAACTCCCCCTGTACTGCCTTCCTCACGTTCGCTCCGGAAGGATCCGGCCTTAGCGGTAACCCTCTTGACGCGACAGGGTCATAGGTTGCGCATCCAGCAAAGAGGACCGCCGTAATCAACGAGAACCCCACAATAACGTTCCTTTGTTTCATGATCCACCCTCCTGTCCGGTGTGACGTTGTTTGATGACTCTTTCTCTTCAAAGGCGCCTTACTTGGAGCCCGTCGTAATTTGGCGGGGCGGCCGCCGAGAGAGGTCCGCCTGCTCCCTGATGATGGTGCGCCGAGTCTGCCCCCTCCTGCGCAGGTGACCGAGTCAGCATCATTCGTCTCCCTTGAAGACTCTGCGGGCGATGCACTTTCTTCGTGCAGCATAGAAGGCACCGAAGGCGATATAAATCGCAAGCGACCATGGGAACAGCAACAACGCCCCGACGAATAAGCCGTACATGCTTTGCTCCTCCTCCTTCTCCTGAGTCCTTCATCCAAGGTTTGGCCCACTTGTTGACTAAGATCGCTCGTGATCTAGGAACCATTGCCGACACCTATTCAAAGCAACGGGAATGCCAGGGAAAATGATTAGAAAAAACAGGTAGTTACCTCGACGGTGGGTCAAGGATCGTCGGTGTTTGGTTGGGGGACCAGGGTGCGGTGGGTGAAACCTCGTCAATCAGGGGCTTGAAGTGGAGTCCTGTTACGGCATTCGGAAGCAGGTGGCGGGAACAAAGGCAGTCGAAAATGCGCCTCGGTCAGATCTTGAACCGGAGCGCAGCGGGAAGGATCTCGATGGTCGCGGGCAGACGACCTACGCATTCACCGTCCAGATCAAGGAGCACATCCTCGTTGCTGGTCGCTACAACCTTCTTTGCCAGGAGAAGTCGCGTGCCGGGGTCATAGACGTGAGTCCCGTCGTAGAGGGAGCGCCACTTCAGGATGAAATCCTTCAGACTGAAGCCCGTCCAGATCGTGATATCAAAGCGCCCGTCATCGATGTCTGCGTAAGGGGCGACCCACATGCCGCCGCCAAAGTACTGCGAGTTACAGACCGCGCAATTGGTGATGTTCATAGATTCAGGAGCACCGTTGCCCACAGTAAGAGTGACGGCCTGATCCCGGTACCGGAGAAGCGTCCTCGCAGTTGTCAACAGAAAGGCCAGCCTCCCTCCCATGCGCTTGCTGACACTCGTGACTGCATGGGCCACAGCTCCCCCGCAACCGAACGACGCCACGTTGACGAAGACCCGCTCCCCGGACTGGCCCTCGTGGCCGGTGAAACGCACGTGGCCTACATCGATCATCCGGGCATTGCACCCCGACAACCGGGCACAGGCTTCCTCAATCGTTCTGCCAATGCCGAATCCCCTGGGCAAATCAGACCCCGTCCCTTGCGGGATGACGCCCAGGACAGCGCTTGGCGCCACAGGACGGCGTTCATCGAAAAATCCACAGGCAACCTCGTTCAACGTCCCATCCCCTCCGACGGCCACGACCATCTCGAAGCCGTTCGCAAGAGCCTTGCGGGTCAGAGCGGTGGCGTGCCTGGGGCCTTCCGTCATGGCGTGCTCGAACGGACCCACCGCCCGCTCCAACGCCCGGGCGATACGGTCCCAACGACGGCCCGTCGCCCCGGAAGCCGAGGCGGGGTTCACGACCACGAATGTCCGCAGGTTCTTATTCATCGCGTTCAGATGGATCGGGTGAGGAGAAGCAGGTCGATTATGCTGCGGATCGATAGCGGGCGAGTGGCGAGGTACTCACGTTCCAGGATGTCCGGTCCCCACTTGAGCTTGTAATGGGCCTGGCTCTCCGCTGGATAGATCACCTTCCCGTATCTATGCAGCCTCCGCACCGCCCATGCAACCAGTCTGTTGGCCCCTGGGAGCTCCTCGCCCTCAACGATGAACGGGGTGAAGCCAAAGTGTAGGAACTCCACCCCGTCGGCGATCATTCGCTCTATGGCGCACGCGTTGCACAGCTCCATTGCGCCGGGCGGTGCGGCTGGCAGACGCCGCGTGAGGTCGTGCAGGTAGCCTGGATTCTTCCCCCAGACCGGAACGTACGTGATGAAGCCGACCGCACGGTCGCACGCGTCCAGGACCATGAAGATTCGTCGCCAGCATTCTTGGTAAGCTCCGATCTCCCCGACCATGAAATCGAGTTCTTTCCGCCCCTTCCTCTCGAGCCACTTTGCGCTAATGGCGTGCAGGTGCGCGAAGGTGCGCTCCTCGCGGGGCACGTCCCGTCCGACCTCAACGACCCGGAGGCCGGCCTTCCGAGCTCGGTTGATCTTGTTGCGGAGCTGCATCTTTGAGGTACCGCGCAGGCTGTAGTGACGCAGCGTCAGAGTGAAATTCGTGCCGAGCTGATTCACGGCAAACCCGCGGTCGAGAAACATGTGAACTTGCGGCTCTCGCACCTGCACCACGATCACACTCCGGCCGCGTAACGCGGCCTGTGTCAGGAAGCGGTCGAGGAGCTCGCCTTGTGATGATGCTGGAGCGTGTACGCCTCCGAATGCAACCAAGTGCCGCCCCTGCTCTCGATAGGCGATGAAGCCCTCAATTCCGTCGAACGTGAAGCGCTGGTTGCGAGGAGACAGTGCCAAGTATCCTGATGGGTGGTCAATCAGCGCCGATACATCGAGAGGATAAAGCCATGGGTGCTCGATCTCGCGCGTGGAGGTCATGCCTGTCCTCCTTACGCTATCCTGTCCAGAAGTGACATCATCCGTACGGTGGATTGGACGGCGAGCCAGCGCACTGGCTCGAAGGGGATCAGTGGTGGATTGTTCCTGTACCATGGCAGATCCTCCATTGCCGCGCCGTCGCAGAGCAGGTGGGTGACCCAGGCCCCGGAGGCGACCGAGAGCGCGAGGCCATGTCCGCACCAGCCGAGAACGTGGAGAACCGAGGGCTTACGGTGCATCCGCTGAATGGCCGGTAAGGCATCGCGGACATACCCGATGACACCGGTCCAGCCTCCTGCTACCCGCACAAGAACCTCAGTCGGGAAGGTCCTGCCAAGCTCCTTGGCAAGCCGATCGAGGGCAGTCGCGCTGCTTCGATCCTCATCCGTGCAGCCGTCCCATCGGTAGCGCGGCGCGCCGCCGCCGAAGACGATCCGGTCATCACTAGTCAGGCGAAAGTAATTGAAGACTCGTTTTGCGTCGAGCACCCCCTCACGCCCTTTCCACCCCAACGCCTCGCGCGCACGAGACTCGAGCGGCTGGGTGGCAATAACCTGAAGATGGACCGGCAGGATGCGCCCTCGGAGCATGCCAAGGGAAGGCGTGTATGCCCCGGTCGCCACCACGACCTCGTTCGCGATAATCTCACCGCCACCAGCGATCTCGAGGCGGACCGGGCGGTTGTCGTCGATGCCAGTCACCCGGGCATCCTCAAAGATCGCGCCGCCTCGAACGGTTACGCACTTAGCAAGACCGGCGAGAAGCCGTGTCGGATGAAGCGTTCCTGCGACCGGCAGCCTCACCGCCGCCGGGCCGCGGGCGCTTCGACGTGTGCATGGCGCCAGGCGGATCGTCCGATCGAGCGCTTCGTCGTCCAGCACCTCGGCGGGAAGGTCGAGCGCCCTTATCAGCGCGGCGAGCGCGGCAACGCGAGTTCGCCCAGCCGGCGAACGCGCCACCACAAGCTGTCCGGTCATCTCGAACTCGCAGTCAATTCCCTCTCTGGCGACGAGCCTACAGACGTCTTCGACTGCGCGCAGTGTCGCAACATAGAGTGCTCTTGCCCTCGCCGGACCATGCCGCCGGACAAGAGCGGGAAGGCTCTGCCCGACGCCCGGGCCGAGAAGACCCGTCATGCGTCCCGATGCGCCAGCGCCGATCCGCAGGGCTTCCAGCACGACAACACGCGCGCCGGGCAGCCGTCCGAGCAGGTGGTATGCTGCCGAGAGGCCTGCCAGCCCTCCGCCAATCACTGCGACATCAGTCCGGAGGGTCCCGCCCGGCAGGCGCGGATACTCTGGGGTCTGAAATTCCGACCAGATGGGCGCGGCCGGGATCACCGTTGCACCGCCCCCGCGTCAAGAGCGCGCGACACGACGCTCGACCGGCGCACGCGCCAGATCCGCCCGTCGACGAGGTAGTGGTGAAAAGCAACTCCCCAGCCCAGGCCGATGAGGACGTTTCGCGCCAGATCCGAGTGAACGGCCGCAACGCCAAGCACCCGCGGGCCGTACCAGGCAAGTCCAAGCGTCAGCCCAAAAGCGAGGTAGCGGAGCAGACTCCCCGATGGTGTGCGACCGAGGCCCCGCTCGTACTGCCAGACGATGCGGTGGTATTGAAGATTGTGGAAGATCGTGAGCGTGGCCAAGATCGTCAGCAGATTTCCGAGGAGGCCGAAGACGGCCAGATGGAACGAGATCACAATGGCCAGTAGGAGGTGCTTGGGGCCCAGCCGGAAAGGCTCTATACGTCCTGACAGCACCAGGCAGATAGTCGCAGTCAGCGCCAAGCCAAAGGCGACATCGAGCCCGAGACGGAGGGATGGAACCAGTGAGGCCGGCACCATGTGCGGCAACCCACTCCGCGCGTAGGACTCGCTGAGCGAAAAGCGAAGGTACGGATAGAGGCAACCCACCCAGAGGATAATGCTATCAAGGCGGGCACCCCGGCGCTCGTTCTCGCTGGCGCGCTTGCGGTAGAGCATCAGAAAGCCGTAGTGCTGTCGCACAAGATGCCAGTAGGCCCAGAGATACGCGGCGAAGAGGAACGCCTGGAAGAGCCAGCCAGCACCAGCCAGCTCCGAGCCGGTTCTCGCTCGTAACGCGCCGTCGAGTAGCGCGACAGCAGGACCGAGCGCGAGAAGCCCCCAGGACCAAGCCCCCGGAAGCCCGGCGCGCGACCCTTCGTCCGGAGCGAAATAGGTCCGGGCGTAAGTCCCCCAGACGTGCGTGCCGTCGAAGAGTACGCCCCACAGGAATACCGCCAGCACTGCCGGGTGGCCAGGCGCGCTTGCGTCGTCGAGGCGAGGCGCGGCCAGGAAGAAGGCCAACAGGCCCAGTCCCGCCACAACCGACCCCTGAAACCAAAGAAGGTCATCTCGCCGGGAGAGGATCCAGGACTGAGGTGAGACCACGAGGCTAGACATATTGCGGGACCGGGCTGGTCGCGAAGCGCGACCAGATGCGCTGCTGAATGTTGCGGCCGAACCACGAATTGGCGAGCTCGAAGGCCCGCCGCTGGAACATATCGCCGAGGGGGCCACCCAGGGCGAATAGGCAGCTCATCCAGTGGGACGAGCGAATCATGGCGGTATTGACCGGCCGTCGCTCGCGCTCGTACGCTTCGAGCGCCCGATCGAGCGGGGTGGCGCGCGCGCCGGCTGCAAGCGCCGGTCCGACGTGGCGCGCGAGCACGGCGGCATCCTCGATGGCCATCGTCATCCCTTGCGCCATGACTGGGTTGATGACGTGGATCGCGTCGCCGATCAGCGCCGCGCCTCGACCCGAGTAGAGCGGAGCATGGCCGCGCCAGAGCTTGTAGAGGTGAACCCCGACGGGCGAGGCACGACGGCCGACCAGCAGGGGCGAGCGATGCACGATCCTGGCCAGCTTGTCGTGCACCGAACCCGACTGGAAGAGGTGCTCATCTTCCTGGCGGACGAGCGCGGCAAGCCCGAGACGGTTTACGCCCGGTACGACCAGGATCCCCCCGTCCGGATGCAGCTCGGTTCGCAACACGTCCGGATGGCCCGCCGGCCGGTCGATGTCGAGAATGAAGAGCGAGTGGTCATATTGTTTACGAGGCAGCTCGATCCCGAGCGCCCCGCGAACAAACGAGTAGGCGCCATCAGCCCCGACGACGAGCCGGGCGCGGATCTGCTGCTCCCCCCCGCCGTCACGGGCCAGCGCAACGCCACGCACGCGTCCCTCTTCCTCTAGGAGGCGAACAACGCGGCTGTGGTACCGCATCTCGACGCGCGAGGTGGCCTGGGCCGACTCGACAAACACACGCTCGATCTCGGGATGTGGAAGGACGAGGTACGGGTCATGCACCCCCGGGAGCACAAGTGGGACGTCGAGGAGGACGCCGGCCTTGTAGTGAAAGAACTGCATCCGCGAAACCTCGCGGGCGCCGGCGGCGCGACACCGATCGAGCGCGCCCCACTCCCTGAGTAATTTTGTCACGGGGGGAAGCAGGCTCTCGCCCCGGTTAATGTTGCCAGGACCGGAGTGGCGATCGACGACGAGAACGCGCAAGTCGTAGGCGTGAGAGAGCGCCAGGGCGAGCGCGGCACCCCCCACGCCAGCCCCGACGACGATCACGTCGAATTTGTGGGAATCAGAATCAGGGGTCAGGCGCGTAGTGTTCATCTGGACTCCTTTCCTGTGTGATCGCCGGCGCTGACTGCCGCCCCCACCGGCGGTTCGACTGGAACGGCAACGACACCGGCTTGTAGACGTTCCCGAAGATCCCACGATCGCCGGACAAGTGGATCGGGACGGCGAGCATCGCCCACTCGGCGCCTCCGCTCGCCAGCCCCCAGAATCCCACGCCGACGCCCGCGACCAGGTAGCTGTGTGTCACGTTGTAAAGGTGATGGTAAATCGGCGCGATCTTGCCTCCGCCCGCCCGCCGAACGGCGATCGCCCCCGGTAGATAGCCCACAAGGTCGATGATGACGAACGCGGCCGCAAAGCGGTCCCAAGCCACGTCGTTCGCATGCAGCGCCACGAGTGCGCAGAGCGCGAGCACAAGGGTCGTATGCTCGGCCCGCACCCAGAGCCAGGTCTGTGTGGTGTGGAAACGGTGAGTATTGTTCATCTTAGTCGAGCCCAGCCCGCGCGATCAGTCGCGCGTGCTCCTTGTCGATGCTGGCGTGAATCATCGCCACCTGCTCCTCGTAGGGTGTCGCCGTGATAAGGCGTCCGGGCGCCATCTCGGCGTCCGCGAACACCTCCGGATGAAGCCGAGCCACTGAGTCGAACAGGCCCACAAACTCCCGCACGTAGAAGCTGAACACCTCGCGCATGGCGAGGCGCGCTTCGGCGCACAGGGCGGCGGCCTTCGCCCGGCGGGCGGGATCATCCAGAAGAAGCGTCCGCACCACGTCGGCGCCAAATGCGACGTGGCGGGTCTCGTCGATGAATGCCCCGCGCACCAGGCGGGCGAGGTATGGATCGACAGGCTTCCAATAGCGCTCCTCGTACGAGTAGAGCGGATGAGCCATTCCCTCGAGCACCAAGTTGGTCAGGACCATCCCATCGATGAACGAACCTCCGTCGGCGACCTCGTAGCAACGCTGGATGAAGCTGCGCAGTGGGGGAATGAGAATCGCCTCGGTGGAGGCCGCGAGGCCCTGACCGCAGGCCGCGCTCGCCAGGTCGAGGCGACGCCGGAACACTTCGTGATGACGCGCCTCGTCCAGCGTCTGCTGGGCGGAGAAGTTGAGCGCGTCCACGCTAGGCGCCAGCCTGGTGAGGGCTCCCGAGACGCGCAGCGACGCTTCCTCGAAAACCACGAAGAGGGCGAGGTCGAGGCGGTGCACCTCGGCCAGCGGAGCTGAGCTCAGAATCAGCTCCGGCAGATCCTCCCCGAGTGCGTCGAGTGCGCGACCCTCGCGGGCCCATTGGTCAGAGACTACCGAGTCAAGCCAGCGTGAGATCGAAAAGTTAATCGCCATCTGTCCCTCCTTGATTCGGAAGATATGAAAGGTGCATCACGTCAAGCTCGCGGGGCGTCAGCCACGCGCCGCCGCCTCGAGGAGGACACCGTTGCCATCGAGCAACGGCGCGGCAAGCCGGAAGCCGTGCCGTTCAGCGATCGCAAGCATGCGATCGACCTCGGCCAACGGGACGTCGTTGCCGATCCCGCAGTCGCGCGTCTCACCTTCAAGCGCCAACAGGATCGTCTCGGCCACGCAGGCGAGCTGTACTCCGTCGGGCAGACCCTGTAGATTTCCCATCCCAAAGCGCGTTGTTGGATCGGGGAGGGCGACGAGGCCGCCGTCGATCACGGTGAGATCAGCGCGTGCCCTGATTCGCCGAGAGGTGTCTGGCGGCCGGGCGACGTCGCAGATGATTGTTCCGGGCGCGAGCGGAGCGGCGTCGAGAACGGGACGACCGGCCGCGGTCGCCGTGATGACGATATCGCAATCGCCGAGCCTTCTCAGGTCCAGGCTGATGTCCACGGCGCCAGGACGCCACGAGATTTCCCGGCGCAGCCGGAGAAGGTGCTCGACCCCTGTGGTCGGGTTGCCGATCAGAATCATGCGCCGAGGTCGCTCGCGGGCCAGCAATCGCGCGCAAAGGGCGCCCACGGACCCGCGCGCGCCGACGACCGCAACGCGCGCGTCGGCGATGGCGAGCTGACGCTCTTCGGCCAGACGGCGCGTCGCCGCAAACGCCATCCCGGCGGTGAGGGCGTTTCCGGTCGTAATGGCCGGTCCCCGGCCTATGACCGCGAGGCCACGCTGGCTATAGGGCACCGTGTATCCACCGAGGCCGACGATGCGGACGCCGAGCGAGGCGGCCAGATCGACCGCGCGCCGGATCTCGCGACCGACCCACCGAAGTCCGCGACGGGCCATCTCCTCGGGTAGGAGAAACAGGCCCAGGATGAGGCCATCAGCCACCGCCCCCGTCGCCGAGCGGATCGTCGGCGCGCGCATGAGCACCCCGGGAGGAAGCTGCGCCGTGAACCCACAGAAGCGACGAAGCTCCTCCGGCGCCAGGCCGCTCAGTGATGGATCGGCCGCCGCGACGTCCTCGAGGCGCGTGTAGTGGCCGAGAAATGCGTAACTCGGGGCCGGCGCGTACGTGCCAATCGATGGCGGCAGGATGGCGGGAGGCTCCTGGTCGCTTATTGCGACCGAAATGGTGGCTCGAGGATGGTCGAGCGCGCCAATCGCGTGGACGATGGTCTCGGTCGTACCGCGATCGAGCGAGTCACAGACTGACTCGATCCCGTCGAGGGCTAAATCAAGCTCCTGGTCTGAGATGACGAGAGGCGGCGCCACCCGGAGCACAGGTGAGGTCCCGAGTGTTGGCAGAATGAGCACCGAGGCGTTCTCGGCCACCGTCGCAGCGACGGCGTAGGCATACAGGCTCTGATATTTGAGGAAGGAGAGGAACGCGCCCTCATCATCGCCAGGCGGTCGGAGCTCGATTGCGGTCATGAGGCCTCGACCGCGGACCGCAGCGATGATCTTGGGATAGCGCTCGGCAAGCTGGGCGAGGCGCGCCAGGAGACGCTCGCCTTTGCGGGCCGCATCGCCGCAGAGCCCGCCACGCGTGAGCGCGTCGAGGACGGCAAGCCCGACCCGGCAGGCGACGTTGTTGTTGGCGAAGGTGGACGAGTGCCGGAGGGCGAACCGTTCGTCCCAGAAGGCAGCCGACGCGAAACACCCGCCGAGGGGGAAGAGGCCGCCGCCGAGCGCTTTTCCAACGAGCAGAACATCGGGCGCGATGCCCTCGTGCTCGCACGCAAAGAGGCGCCCCGTCCGTCCAAGGCCCGTCTGCACCTCATCAAAGACGAGCGCAATTCCATACTGCGTGCAGAGATCTCTGACACGCCGCAGATAGCCCGGCGGCGGCAGATGAACACCGCGCTCGCCCTGGATCGGCTCCAGGAAGAATGCCGCGATCCGGTCGCCGTCCCTGGCGACGCGGGCGGCAAGCGCCTCGGCGTCGCCGAATTCAACCCGCTCGAAGCCCGGCGGAAGCGGGCCGAAGCCCTCGGCATATTGCGTCTGGCCCGTGACCGCGAGGGCACCCAGCGTCTTTCCGTGGAACGAGCCGTTCGCGGAGAGAATGATCGGGCGGCGGGTTCGAGATCGCACCAGTTTGATTGCGGCCTCCACCGCTTCAGCTCCCGACGTCGTGAAGATCCCACGCGACAGATTGCCGGGAGCGAGGCGCGTGAGGCATGACGCGAGCTCCTCGGCGTAGGGGGCGCGGTAGGGTTGCACCATCGCCGGCTCGGCGCCGTCGAGGGCGGCGCGGACAGCGTCGATCACACAGGGCGCATTATGCCCTAGCGCCACGGCGCCGTATTGCGCATAGCAATCCAGGAACCGGCGGCCGTGCGAATCGAACAACCACACCCCCTCGCCTCGCACCCACGCACGGTCCATGCGGAAGAGCGCGAGCAATCGGTGCAGCGTCGGATTGAGAGTGTGGCTCATCTGGACACCGGCGCAAAGATCCCGGCATTCAGGCCATGACGAGAGCGCCGCCTCCTTGCACACACACCATGAGAGGCGTATCCTGGATAGAGCCCCGCCGAACCAACCGCACCACATTTGCCACTGAGATATCGGAACTCGGTCATGAGCGTTCCCTCCTTTGATGGTCTGCCTGCAGGCGAGAGCAACCATGGTGCCAGGAGCGAGTGCTTGAAAAAACAGAGAGTTAGGACTATAGTGGGGGAAAAATCAGCGGCAAGTGGGTGGGGGATGAAGTGGATTTGGGGCCAACTTCGGCAATGGCAAAGGCATGAGCCATGTCTGCCCAAGAGAGCACCCGAGAGAGTAATCCATTAGCCGAGTTGATCGGCGACAGCCCGGGGATCGAGGCCGTCCGGGAGCAGACCGGGCGGCTGCTTCACCGTCAGGGTGACTCCCACCGGCTCCCTCCTCTCCTGATCCATGGCGAGACCGGGACCGGCAAAGGGCTCCTCGCTCGGGCGGTGCACCGTGGTGGCCCTCGCGCCAGCGGCCCCTTCGTTGACATCAATTGCGCAGCCATCCCTGAGACCTTGCTCGAGGCGGAGCTGTTCGGCTACGAGCGCGGAGCATTCACCGATGCCAAGCAGGCGAAGGTCGGACTCTTCCAGGTCGCCCACCGCGGGACGATCTTTCTCGACGAGGTGGGGCTCCTGCCCGATGGACTTCAAGCCAAGCTCCTGAAGGTGATCGAGGAGCGGTCGGTCCGCCGGATCGGCGGCACGCGAAATGAGTCGGTGGATGTTTGGATCCTTGCAGCCACGAATGAGGATCTCACCACGGCCATACGCGAGCGTCGTTTCCGCGAAGACCTCTACCATCGCCTGGCGGTCCTGACTCTCTGGATGCCGCCGCTGCGGGAGCGAGGCCGGGACATCCTGCTGCTTGCCGAACACTTCCTCAAGAGGGCCTGCGCCGAATATCACCTGCCGCAGAGAACCTTGGCCCCCGACGGTCGCGCGGCCCTCCAAGCCTACCGATGGCCGGGTAACATTCGAGAGCTGAGCAACGTCATCGAACGGGTGGCGCTGCTCTCAGAGGCGCCGCTGGTGACCGCGAAGATGCTCGGGCTGCCGGACGTGCCTCTGTCGAAATCGCGAGAGGCGGCCCGACCTGATGAGGCGATCTCCCTCGCGACCGCAGTCGGTACCGTCGAGCGGGACCATCTCCTCGAGGCGCTTACCCAGACCAACTGGAACATTACGCGGGCTGCGGCAGGCCTGGGGATTTCTCGCGACACACTCCGCTACCGCATCCAGAAGCACAGCTTGCAGCCTCCGGGGGCACTGCAGCGTCGCCGACGAGGCGCCTCGGGACCCACGACACTGGCGCCCTCGGTAGGGGCGCCAGAGCCTCCGGCCCTCGCGGTTGCTTCAGGTGCCCCGGGGACGGTTCCCGTGCCCGCGGGCGTTCGGTGGGAGCGGCGGCGGCTCACGCTGCTGCGCGCCGCCCTGGCTGCGCCGCCGGGATCGGACTCCCCCCTGTACGCCAGCCGGGCGCTTGAGGTTCTAGTGGACAAGGTAAGGAACTTCGGCGGGCGCGTCGAGGAACTGAGCCCGACGGGGATTGTCGCAGTGTTTGGCCTCGAGCCGGTCGAGGATGCGCCGAGGCGTGCCGCCCATGCGGCGATGGCCATCCAGAAGGCTGCGGAGCGCGCCCGGCGTGGGGGTACCGAGCCGCTGGCGGTCAAGATGGGAATCCATGTTGACCAATTTCTGGTGGTGCAGGCCAGCGGTACCGTCGAGATCGACCTGGAGGCCAAGCGCCAGGCATGGACGGTGCTGGAGGCGCTGGTGACGAGCGCCGAACAGGACACCACTGTGGTCAGCGAGGCTGCCGCACCATTCCTGGAACGCCGCTTCGACCTGGTGCCGCTGGGTGGCCTGGAGCAGGCGCAGGGGCAAGCCTTCTGCCTGGTTGGGCATGAACGAACAGGACTCCGGTTCGGAAGGCGCATGGCCAGGTTCGTGGGGCGGCGCCACGAGCTGGAGCTGCTGCACAGCCGACTGACCTCCGCAATGGCGGGGCACGGGCAGGTGGTCGGGATCGGAGGCGAGGCTGGGATCGGCAAATCGCGGCTCCTGTTCGAGTTCCGACAGAGCCTCGCGGGTGAGCGGGTCACGTTTCTCAGGGGCCGCTGTCTCTCTTACGGGAGCGCCATTCCCTATTTTCCGATCCTCGACATGTTCCGCCGCAACTACAGGATCACCGAGTCCGATCGCCCAGAGATGATCACCGAAAAAGTCCGGTTCCTGCTGCAGCAGGTGGGGATGGATCCGGAGGAGTGGGCGCCATACCTGCTCCAGATTTTGGGGGTGAAGGAGGGGACAGAAAGACTGGCCCCGCTTCCCCCGGAGGCGATCAAGTCCCGGACTCTCGAGGCTCTTCGACAGATGAGCCTCATAGGCAGCCGGGGGAGACCGACTGTCTTCGCGGTAGAGGATTTCCACTGGGTGGATAAGGCCTCGGAGGAGTGTTTTAATTCACTGGTCGAGGGTCTGGGCGGCGCCCGCATCCTGTTCATCTGGACGTACCGTCCCGGATATCAGCCGCCCTGGATGGACAAATCCTATGCGACCCAGATGGCCCTCCAACCTCTCTCCCCTCAGGACAGCCTCAGCGTGGTGCACTCAGTCCTCCAGACCCAGCAGGTCCCCGAACCTCTCGCGCAACTGATCCTGGGCAAGGCTGAGGGGAATCCATTCTTCTTGGAGGAACTGTCCCGGGCAGTCGGAGAGCAGGCAGATCACCGCCTGACCGTGGCGGTGCCTGACACGATCCAGGAGGTCCTCCTGGCGCGAATTAATCGCCTTTCCGACGAACCAAAGCGGCTCCTTCAGGCAGCCGCCATTCTGGGGCGGGAGGTTTCATTGCGCCTGCTGGGGGCGATCTGGGAGGGCCCAGGCGTCCTGGACCCGCATGTGAGGGAGCTCACCAGGCTGGAGTTTCTCTATGAGCAAACCTGGGCCGCCGAGCCGGTGTATGTTTTCACCCATGCCCTGACCCAGGAGGTCGCCTACGAAAGCTTGCTCATCCCTCGCCGCCAGGCCCTTCATGAGGCTACAGGCAGGGCTCTGGAGGCCCTGTACGCGGATCGCCTTGATGAGGCGATCGACCGGCTCGCGTATCACTACTCCAGGACCGAGAGGGCCGACAAGGCCGTGGAGTATCTGAGGCGCTTTGCCAAGAAGGCGGCCCAAGGGCATGCCCATGCCGAAGCCATCAGAGCATTGCAAGAGGCCCTCGCGCACGTCGAGCGGCTGCCGCCACAGGAGCGCGACCGCCAGCTCCTCGATCTCACCCTTCGTCAGGCCTACTCCCTCACTCTCCTGGGCCGATTCCAGGCGGTCCAGGAACTCCTCCTGCGCCAGCAGGAGCGCCTGGAGCAGCTCCAAGATCCAGCCGTGGCCGGACACTATTATTTCCTGCTCGGTCGTGTTTCTTTATTCCTAGGAAATGTCGAGCAGGCGGTCCAGAGTGCGGCGCGATCCATTACAGAAGCGAAGCGTTGTGGCGACAAGGCGACCATGGGGAAGGCCTACTATCTGCTGGCACAGGAGGCCCCCCTGTCCGGCCGAGGGCGTCAGGGAATCGAGCACGGCCAGCAAGCGGTGGCTCTCCTGGAGCCGACCGGGCAGCAGTGGTGGATCGGCCAGGCGCACTGGGTCGTGGGGCTTAATCACGCCCAAATGGGCGAATTCGAAGAAGCCCTGCAGGCTGAGGCGCGGGCCTACGCCATAGGAGAAGCCGCTGGAGACCGCCAGCTACAGGCTTCTGCCGCCTGGGCCTCCGGGCTCATCCGCGCGCTGATGGGAGATTGGGAAGCGGGGATCGAAGCGTGTCAGAGAGGTTTGCAACACTCTCCGGATCCACTCAGTATAGCGGTCGCTTTGGGGTGGCTGGGCCACGCGTACCTGGAGAAGGGAGATTTCGCTAACGCGATTCCCTTGCTCCAGCAGTCAGTCCAGAAGCTCGGCCAGTTTCCCTTCGCCCAATTTCAGGGATGGTTCATGATATGCCTGGCCGAGGGTCATCGTCTAAACGGTCAGATCGAGAAGGCGCTGGACCTTGCCAACCAGGGACTCGCAATCACCAAAGGCGCGAAGTCTTCATACGGGGTCGGGTGGTCCCAGCGGGCCTTGGGTCGAATCGCCCTGGCCAGAGGCTCGCTTTCTGAGGCGGAGACCCATCTTAATGAAGCCCGGCAAATCTTTCACTCGCTTCAGGCGCGATACGACCTGGGACGCACCCACCTGGACCTCGCTGCCCTCGCCCACGCCCAAGGGAAGAAGGCGGAGGCCGCGACAGATCTTGGACATGCCCATCGCTTGTTTACGGCCTCGCGGGTCCCCAAGTATTTGGAGCGAACCGAGCAGCTCGCCAAGACCTTCGGGGTGGCGGTCTCGCGGGAGCCCTCAGACGATCTGTCCGCTGCTTGACAGAGCGCAAGAAGAAGAATAAGCTCACTTGTTCTGAGAGAGACCCCGCTTCATTACAAACCCAGGTGCAACAAGATGATGGCATTTATGAGAGGATCTCCTTCCGCTTGCACTTTTGAAGTGGAAGAAAAACATATCAGGAGGCGTGGATGAGAACGGAACGGCATAGTTCAGGGTTGGAGGGCTGGGCCCTGATCCTGGGAGCATCCAGCGGCTTCGGCGAGGGGGTTGCTTTAGCCCTGGCCAGAGAAGGCATGGACATCTTTGGGGTTCATCTCGACCGAAAAGCGACGCTGCCGAATGTGGAGCGGATCGCTGCTGAGGTCAAGCAGATGGGCCGGGAGGCCGTCTTCTTCAACGTCAACGCCTCCGATCCGGAGAGGCGGCGAGAGGTTCTTGATCAGATGGAGAAGACCTTGGCCGATCGGGGAGAGCCCTCGTCAGTGAAGGTGTTGCTCCACTCCCTCGCCTTCGGCGCCCTGAAGCCGTTCATCTCCTTTTCACCGAAGGAAGCCATCACCCCCGCGCAGATGGATATGACCCTGGATGTGATGGGGCACAGCCTGGTGTACTGGGTACAGGAGTTGGTGGCGCGTAAGCTGATGATTCGAGGTGGAAGAGTCTTCGCGATGACCAGTTCAGGCGGGACGCGCGTGTGGGCCGCCTATGGAGCGGTCTCTGCGGCCAAAGCGGCCCTCGAGTCGCACCTCCGCCAGCTTGCCATGGAGTTGGCGCCCTTGGGCATCACGGCAAATGGCATCCGAGCCGGGGTGACGGACACGCCGGCACTCCGGAAGATACCCGGCAGCGAGAGCATCAAGCAGGCGGCGATCGAGGGCAACCCGTCGGGCCGTCTCACCACCCCTGAGGATGTCGCCTCCGCGATCGTAGCCCTGAGCCGTCCCGAGACGTACTGGATGACGGGCAACGTGATCGGGGTCGATGGCGGCGAAGATATCGTGGCGTTCGCCACTTCGTCCGAGACGGGGGCGGCCGCGGACCGGTCGGAGCCCGTTCGCTGAGGAAGACCATGCAATCCGATCCATTGCGGCTGGAGCGGATGGGGCACCTGTCGCTGAGAGTCAGCGACCTCGATGCTTCAGAGAAGTTTTACATAGAGATCCTCGGGATGAGGCCGGTCTGGCGAAGTGAGGGCGAGATCGCCTTTCTCGAGTGCGGCAACGACGACCTGGCTTTGATCCAGATTCCGAAAGAGGAGGTCCAAGCCTTTCGCCAGCGCGCTCAGAGTTCGCAGTCTCTGCACCATTTTGGCTTTCGGGTCCGCTCGAAGGATGGGGTCGATCAACTAGCCAAGGAGATGAAGGCCCGTGGGGTTGTCATCGACGATGGCCCGCGAGACCACCGGGACGGTAGTCGCTCCTTCTACTTCAGGGACCCTGATGGGAATTATGTTCAGATCCTCTGGGATCCCATCCGCGAAACCCCCACATCCTGAACGTACCCTCGATTTCGTGCAAAGGGACTGCAATGGCGGGGTCGAGGCCTCAGCGCGACCCTTGTTGGGCTTGCCCTGGTGATGGTGTTTGCGGCGCTGACGAAATTCTAAGGGGGGGGCGGCGACCGCTCAAGACCGGTGGGATGGCGATCGGTTGCGATGCTCGTGCTGACACTCGTCCTCGCCGGAGGGTGTGTGGAGCCGCTGGAGAAGCGCTTTATTTTCTTTCCTTACAACACGATCGAGGCGACGCCTCGTGTGTTTGGCTTGGCGTACGAGGACGTCTATTTCACGGCCGAGGATGGCATCAAGCTCAACGGCTGGTGGATCCCAGGGACCGGGTCGCCCATCACCCTTCTCTGGTTTCACGGCAACGGCGGCAACATCAGTCACCGCCTTGAGAACATCAAGCTCCGCCATGACCGGTTGAAAGTCAATATCTTTATCTTTGACTATCGTGAATACGGGAGGAGCGAGGGAAAGGTATCAGAGGAAGGGACCTATCGCGACGCCAACGCCGCCTTCCACTATTTGCGGGGTCGTCCGGGTCTGGATCCGGACAAGATCGTCTTCTTCGGTGAGTCACTCGGAAGCGCCGTGGCGGTCGAAATGGCCATCCGGCACGGCGGCTGCGCCGCCCTGATCCTGGAATCGCCCTTCCTCTCCATCTCAGCGATGGCGAGAGTGAGCTTTCCTTTTCTCCCGATCGGTCCGCTCCTTCGGACCAAGTACGACACCATTTCGAAGATCGGGAAGGTGAGGGCCCCCATCCTGATTGTTCACGGGGAATTCGACGAGATCGTTCCCTTTGAGCAGGGCCGACGCCTCTTCGAGGCCGCGCCAGAGCCAAAGGAGTTCTACACCATCAGGGGAGCTCATCATAACGACACCTACTTGATCGGCGGCAAGGCCTACCTGGATGCGTTGGGCCGATTCCTTCGTAGACTGAGCCCGGATGGCCAGCCACCACGAGTGTGAGCCACTGAAACCGCGGATACCCTTCTGTATGATCGGCCTCACGTGACCGTGACCCGCAGGTAGAGGTCTCCGCGAGTCCCCTCCGGGCCCAGCAATCCCTTCCCTTTCAGTCGTAGTCGTGTCCCGGATTGGATCCGAGCAGGGATCGTGACCATCAGCTCTTCCAACTGATCCCCCCTCATGAAGGCGACCCGTTTCTGGGCGCCGGAGGCGGCCTCCTGAGAGGTGATTGTCAGGTGGTATCGAAGGTTCGATCCGCGGGCGGCGGGGTCCTCGCCCCCCGACAGCATCTGCCTCAGCCAGGCGAACCCCGCTTTGATTCCACGCCCAATGGCCGGGAGGAGTCCTTGTAATTCGCCCTCGTCCAATGCCTTCCCGTCCTTCGTGCGCTGCACCTTCGATCTGCCAGGTCCGGGGTCAACGGCCATACGGGACATGCGTCGGCGTAGGATGCCGATCGGCGCGCCGATGAAGACACCCCCGAAGATAAACCCACGCCCCCCGAAGAAAACCTTGCGAACGAAGGCGTCGTCGAACCTGATGCCGGCCCTGCCAAACTCGCGGTTCATCTCCTGGAAGATCAACGACAGGTCAGGATTGTTGAACAGGTCCCGGAAGATCTCTTCCTGAGAGTAGCCAAACCCGCCTGTTGCTCCGACGCCGGCGCCCTGAGCCTGTCGGGAAGAATCGTACTGCCGCCGTTTTTGCTGATCCATCAGGACGGCGTAGGCCTCGCTGATCTCCTTAAAGCGCTCCTCTGCTTCGCGATCTCCCGGGTTCTTGTCGGGATGATATTGTAGTGCGAGGCGCCTGTAGGATTTCTTCAGCTCCTCGTCCGTCGCCGCTTCCGGGACGCCGAGAATGGCGTAATAGTCCTTTCTTGTGTGGCGCTGTCGAGCCATTCCTACCTCTCCAGTCGCTTGACGAAGTCCTGCATCTACTTGGTGGTCTACAGGTTAGCTCTTCAGGTGCTTCGCAAAAAAGCTAAGCACCCGGGTCCAGGCGTCCTTCGCCTCGACGGGCCGATAGACATCCTTTCTGGTGTCATTGAAGAAGGCATGGGGCGCGCCGGGGTAGATCTTCACCTCTCCGGCCTTGCCGTACCGCTTCAGTGCCTCCCGGAGCCGATTCACGTCTGCCATCGTGATCCAGCCATCGGCATCCCCATAGATGTAGAGGACGGGGCAGGCAAGATTCTTGAGCGGGTCCGGCGGCGACGGGACTTGACCATAGAAGGGGGCAGCCGCCTTGATCCCCAGGCCATGGCAGGGTAGGAGCAGGGAATAGGTCCCACCCATGCAGAAGCCAACGACCCCGAGCCGCTCACGATGCACCCCATCGACATCCTTGAGGTGCGCAAGAGTAGCCTGGAGGTCCTTGAGGGCCTGCTCTTCCTTCAACGAGCTCATCAACCGGCCGGCCTCATTCGGATCGGCTGTGACCTTGTGACCGAGGCACGAGTAGAGGTCGGGAGCCAGTGCGACATACCCCTCACGGGCGAAGCGGCGCGCAATGTCCTTGACATGCTCGTTCAACCCCCACCACTCCTGGATCACGATCAGGCCGGGATATGTCCCCTTGGCCTTGGGCCTGGCAAGGTAGGCCGCCATCTGGATATCACCGCTCTTGTAGTGGACTGTCGAGGTTGTCACCACCTCATCCCGCTTGTCCATCTGCTCCGCCATGGCCACATCTCCTCTCATCGAACACGGGTGGTTCCTAGTGCCGTTCCAACTATTTACACCTAAATGGTAAGGCCGGGGAAAGCGATAGTTCTTAGCACAACACCTGTCGACAGTTAGCCGCAATAAGTTGGAACGGCACTAGCACGGGAGCGATCCCGCGCTAGTGTCCTGAGTCAGAAATTCGGACCATAATTTTTCCCCTCCCCCTTAGATGGGGGAGGGCTTGGGTGGGGGTGAAGACGGCAGATGCCGGATGCTCGGTCACCCTCCCCCTCGCCCCCTCCCGTCGAGGGAGGGGGGATTTCTTGAGCGAACTTTTGAC
>JACQQF010000046.1 GCA_016207095.1 Candidatus Methylomirabilota bacterium
CGCGGCGCGCCCCTGCTGGCGATACCGGGCCAGCCACTTGTAGCCCGTCTTCGGGCTGATGGTGTACCGGCGGCACAGCGCGCGCACGCTCGCGCCCTCGGCGGTCGCGAGCATCACGAACTCCTGACGTAACAACACGGTCGACACCTCCTGCCAGGGCATGAGAGGTTCCTCCTTTCGAAGCTCATCATGCCAGAAAAGGTGTTACCCATGTCTCCGAACATGTGTTACCTATCTCCCCAGTCTATACACCGTCGAGGGAGGGGGGATTTCTTAAGCGAACTTTAGACTCAGGACACTAGTGTAGTGTCCCTAACGCTTCTTTACATTTACCGTTCACCCTAAGCCAGTCGAAGGGCAATGTTTTCAACGCCTTCCATCTGTGGTTCGACAAGCTCACCACGAACGGTCTGTAAAGGTATCTATGGGACACTACACTAGCTCAGTGCGCCTCTGCTCCCTTCCCTGGTGAACGTGCCGACCTTGACAATCGCTGGAAAAACGTGCTAAGACCGGTGCAATTGTCCTTTTGGAAGCCAGGGTTCCGCTCGGCGCCTACAGGAATTGCTACTGACGGTTGACACGGAGAAACAGTAATGGCGACTCCCCGGGTGGCGGTCGGGATCATCAATTATCATGACTACCGCCACCTGCCTGTGTGCCTGGACAGCGTGAAGCGCCAGAGCCTGAGACCCGATCTGGTCATGGTGCTGGATAACCAGAGCAACATCGGAGAGATCAGGACTGTCGCCAGCGCCTATCCTGAGGTGCAGATGCTGTCGATGCAGGAGAATCTGGGTTATAGTGGTGGGGCCAATCGCATCATTCGGGAAGCAGAGGGGTATGAATACATCCTGCTTCTCAATCCTGATGCGATCCTCGACCCTCGATGTCTGGAGGAGATGGTCCGGGCGATGGAGTCGATGCCGGACGTGGGGGTCGTAGGAGGCAAACTCCTCCTGGGCGACTCCCAAGCCGATGAGGGGCCGGCCAGCTCAACGCCGCGCCTCCTGGACAGCACCGGGCATCTCGTTTTCCGAAGTCGGCGGATCATCGACAGGGGACATGGCGAGCTGGATGTGGGGCAGTATGAGAGGCCCGAGCAGGTTTTCAGTATCTGCGGGGCGGCCGTTCTCTTGCGCAGGGCAATGCTGGAGGAAGTCCAGATCGATGGGGAGTACTTCGACGAAGACTTCTTTGCCTACAAGGAGGATGTGGACCTCTGCTGGCGGGCCCAGTTGCTGGGATGGAGTTCTTTCTATACCCCCGCTGCGATCGCCTATCACCTGAGGGGGTGGAGCCGTCGAGATGACCGTCGGAAGGTGCCCTGGATCCGGAAGTATCACTCCTTCAAGAATCACTACTTGATGATGATCAAAAATGAGATCCCTGCCCTGTTCTGGCGCGACATCTTGCCGATTCTCTGGCTGGGAATAGGGGCGATCGGCTACATCTCCATCATGGAGCCCGCCCTCTGGAAGTCCCTGCTGGATCTCAGGAAATACAGGCCCAGGGCCCAGTATAAGCGTCGAATCATTATGAGGCGCCGCCGAGCCTCTGCGGAGAGGATGGGCCGATGGTTCGTCTAGTGCCGGTCCAACCCTATCCGACTAACGACACAATGACCCGAAGGCATCTGGATCTGTCGTCGCATAGTCTTGTCATTTGTCCGAACACGTTGGATCGGCGTTAGATCGATGAGCCTCGCCAGGCGCGCCAGCCTGAATATCGCGCTCAAGGCGGTGGGCGAGCTCGGCCGTTTCGCCTGGGCCCTCCTCCTCATCTTGGTAGCGCGGCACCTCGGCGGTGAGTCGTTTGGCCGGATCGCCTTCGCCTACTCCTTCACGACCATCTTCGTGCTGCTTACGGACCTGGGCATGAACATCCTCGTGGTCCGTGAGGTGGCCAGAGACAGGGACGCGGCCGGCTACTATCTCGGAAACCTGCTCTCCCTCAAGCTGGTATCCGCCCCCGTGACGTTCGGGCTGATCGCGGCGGCGATCACCCTGTCGGGCTATAGCTCCGACGTTGTGACGGTCGTCCTGCTCTTCGCGGGTATCGCTGTCGCTCGCGGGGTGCTGGAGTTGTACGGCGCCGTTTTCAGCGGCCTTGAGGTGATGGGTCGTGAGGCCGTCCTGAAGAATCTCTATCAGATGAGCCTCTTTCTGTCGGGGGGGATCGCCCTGGCGTGTGGGTATGGTCCGCTCGGGATGTCGGTCGCCCTGCTGATCGCGAGCCTCCTCGTGGTGGTCTTCGGCTCCCGGATGGTTTGGCGTACGATGCCCCATGTTCGCCTGCTCTGGGATGGAGCGCTTTGGCTCTCGCTGGTGCGGCGAGCTCTTCCCCTGGTGATGACAACCATCTTCATCGTCCTGTACAACGAGAGCGATGTGGTCCTCCTCAGCTACCTTGGAGAGGGGGAGCGCGAGGTGGGCGCCTACGCCGCAGCGAGCAAGATCCTCAAGACGCTCCACTTGATCCCGATGCTTATCGTGAGCGGCGTGTATCCTGTGTTCTCCGATCTCGCCATGGGTCCAAAGGACGCGCTCAACACAGCCTATCGCGGAACCCTGAAGCTTCTCCTCATGATCGCGATCCCGCTGGCGATCGTCGTGGCGAGCTTTGCCGACCTGTTCATCGTATTGATCTACGGGCAGGGCTTCATCCTGGCGATCCCGCCGCTTCGCGTGCTGGCGGTCTCGATCCCGTTCGTCTATCTGGGATATGTCCTGGTCAATGTCCTCGTCTCGTCGGATCACCTGGCTTGGGCCGCGCTGGTTACGGGTGCCGCGTGCGCCATCAACGTCGCGATCAATCTCCTGCTGATCCCGGTCTTCGGGATCGCCGGATCGGCCATCGCCGCCACCGCGACACAGGTCGCCTTAGTCGTGATCGGCGCCCTCGCGACAGAGAGGGCCGTCACCCGGTCGGGATGGGTCCAGCTTGTCTCGAAACCGATGGTGGCGGGCGCTGCCATGCTCCTGACCCTATCGCTCGTCGGCCGCGCAAGCTGGATCCTTGCCTTTCCAGCAGGGCTGGGCGTCTATCTCCTGGCACTGGTTCTGACCGGGTCACTTCGTGAGGAGGAGTTCGCCGCGGTGAAAAGACTCTGGCGCGGTTTTAGACCGAGCGGGGTCCTCAATCCGTGACGAACCTGACACGCGTCTTTCCGGGAGGTGGAGTGGCGGGGGATCACCTTGTCCCGGTGATCATCCATCGAGTGGGACGCGCGCGGTGTTGTGAGTCATTGCTTCTAAAGTCTGCTGTGTAATTGTTACAGACTTTCATGCCCATTGGCGCGCCGAAGGCTCATGAGGTATGGCGAGGTGGGTGAGAATGCCCTGTAGGATCTGTGGCAGCGTGGGCAATCACAGGACGTATGAAGCGCGAGAAATGATGATCGGGCTGCGAGACCCCTTTCGTTATTTCCTGTGCGCCGCCTGTGGATGCTTGCAGATTGCCGAGATTCCAGGTTCGATGGCTCAATACTACCCGTCAGCGTACTACAGTTTTGTCCATGAGCCATCGGCTGACGGTCGGCTGATGAAGTGGGCGAGACGACAGCGCGCGAGGTATGCCGTGTACAACGAGGGTCTGATCGGGAAACTCATTTACGAGAAGGCCCCCAACCCCGCCCTTCGAAGCCTGTGGGGCCTCAGGATCACAACAGATTCCTCCATCTTGGATGTCGGATGTGGCTCGGGGTCAGTCCTGTACGCGCTGCAACAGATCGGCTTTAAGAACCTCCTCGGGATCGACCCCTACATCGAGGGGCCGACTGACCATGAGAACGGGGCGCCGGTGCTCAAGCGCACCATCCATGATCTCACGGGGCAGTGGGATATCATCATGTTTCACCACTCGTTCGAACACCTCGTCGATCCCCTTGCGACCCTCCGTGCCGCGTCGAAGCTGCTCTCCGAGGAAGGTCTCTGCATCGTCAGGACCCCGATCGTGTCCTCGTACGCATGGAAACGCTATGGAGTCCACTGGGTCCAACTGGATGCCCCGAGGCACTTTTTCCTCCACTCCCTGGACAGCATCGCGCTCCTGAGCGAGCAGGCGGGCCTGATTGTCGAAAACATCGTGTTTGACTCAACTGCGATGCAATTTTGGGGGAGCGAGCAATATCTCAGGGACATTCCGCTCTTTTCGGAGCGTTCATATGTGGTGAATCCCTCGAAGGCGATCTTCTCCAGGGGAGAGATCGATGCCTACGCGAAGGGGGCGCGCCAATTGAATCTCGAGCAGCAGGGAGATCAGGCGGCGTTTTATCTGAGGAAGCGATGACGAGGGGCCGCGATCCCGTGGAAGGCATGGCCGACCCTCTGCGCAGTCCACCTGGTCTTCAAGATCGCGCCGCGACGAGACGGGCCATGATCGCTGAGCCGAGGGTCGCCCTCGTCCACGACTGGCTGACCGGAATGCGAGGGGCGGAGCGCTGCCTGGAGGTCTTCTGCGAGCTCTTTCCCCGGGCGGATCTCTTCACCTTGCTTCACATCCCTGGAAGCGTCTCGAGCATTATTGAGTCGATGAACGTGCGTACATCCTTTATCCAGCGGCTCCCGTTCCTCCAACAGAAATACCGCTATTACCTCCCCTTATTTCCAGCAGCGATCGAACGCTTTGACCTGCGCGGCTACGACCTGATCTTGTCCAGCAGCCATTGTGTTGCGAAAGGGGTGAAAAGACCTCCTGGTGCTCTTCACCTCGCGTACGTGTACACCCCCATGCGGTACATTTGGGATCTTCACGACGAGTACGTTGCCCCTGCGAGGATGGGCGTGTTGTCGCGCACTTTGCTGCGCGCCGAAGCTCCTCGCCTCCAGCGATGGGATCTGGCCTCCAATAGCAGGGTTGATTACTTTATCGCGGTCTCTGGACATGCGGCCGCTCGAATCAGACGACACTACGGCCGGGAGGCGGACGTGATCTACCCCCCAGTCGATATTGCTAGATTTTACCCTTCGAAGAAAGTTGAGAACTATTACTTAGTGGTGTCGGGGTTTGCGCCTTACAAGCGTATTGACCTGGCCATCGAGGCGTTCAATCGATTGGGACGGCCACTGTGGATCGTCGGAGGAGGGCAGGAAGACCGGCGCCTTCGGCGCCAGGCCGGCCCCGGTATCAGATTTTTGGGCCGACTCCCCGATCCGGAAATCGCCGAGCTCCTTGCGCGATGCAAGGCCCTTGTCTTTCCTGGAGAGGATGAATTCGGCATAGTTCCCATCGAGGCCATGGCCTCCGGCCGACCGGTCATCGCTTATGGGCAGGGTGGCGCGCTGGAAACAGTCGTCCCGATAAACAGTGCGACGTGCGAAGTGCGAAGTGCGAAGTGCGAAGTGCCGTCCGTTATACCCCGCACCTCGGACCTCGCACCGCCAACGGGCGTCTTCTTCTACGAGCCGACATCCGATTCCCTGATGAACGCCCTCCGCCTGTTCGA
This sequence comes from Candidatus Methylomirabilota bacterium, assembly GCA_016207095.1. GTDB lineage: Bacteria > Methylomirabilota > Methylomirabilia > Methylomirabilales > Methylomirabilaceae > Methylomirabilis. The sequence goes on from JACQQF010000046.1 coordinate 5,447, forward strand.
GGAGCATGAAGGGGTATTCCAGACGGAGAGGCTCCGAGAACATAGCCTCCAGTTCGATCGGGCGATCTTCAGGGCACGGATTGAGTCGTTCATTCAGGGGACGTCCAAGGAATGGAGGGAAACACATCCACTCACCGAGAGGCCAGTCGCTTCATGTTGAAAGAACGATTGGAGAATCTCAAACGGGTGGTCGTCACTCTGGATTTGATTCTTACGGCGGCCTCGTTGGTGATCGCGTACCATCTGAGGGATTTTCTGTTCCGTGGATACCGAGCGCCGCTCTACCCGTTGTCGACGTACCTCTGGCTGCTTGTAGTCATTCTCCCCTCGTGGTACTTCTCCCTCAATCTGGCAGGGGCATACGCCTTGGAAGAACCCCGATCACGGCGTCGAGTGGCTTGGGATGTTGCTAGGGGGGTATCGTTGGGGATCGGTTTCTACGGCGCCGTGACATTCCTTGTGCACATCTATTACGTTAGCCGGCTGTTCATCGGGCTATTCGCCATCACCGATTTCTTGCTCCTCACCTCCGCTCGCCTTGTGATCTCCGCCGCCCTCGAAGCGTATGCGAGGAAGGGTGTGTACCGGAAGGCGATCCTCATTTTCGGTACGGGCGAGAAGGGTCGGACCCTTGTCTCAACCATCCAAGCCCACCCAGAATGGGGACTACACATCGTTGGGTGCCTGGACCTCGATCCTGCAATGGTAGGAAAACAGGTGCTAGGCGTTCCCGTTCTAGGGAGCTCTTCCGACCTCGGCGACGTGCTTGAGAAGGAGGTCATCGATGAGGTGATCTTCGCCCTCCCATTGGACTCTCTCCATGAGGCCATCAGGTTGATAACTGTTTGTGAGGAGGTCGGCGTGCGCAGCCGCATCCTCACGGATTTCTATCGGCCTGCCATCGCCCGGATGCACTTCGATGAATTTCAAGGGATCCCCATGGTGAGCTTCAGTCCCACGCCCATCCAGCACGGGATGCTGTTCTGCAAGCGAGTGGTGGATCTACTTGGTTCCTCAATCGCTCTCGCCCTTCTCTTTCCGGTCGCCATCTTGATCGCCCTCGCTGTCAAGCTCACGACGCCTGGCCCCATATGTTTTATTCAAGAGCGCTGTGGTCTCAACGGGCGCCTGTTCAAGCTGCTGAAATTTCGTACCATGGTTCGCAACGCCGAGGAGCTGAAAAGCAGCTTGAGTCCCTATAATGAGATGTCGGGACCAGTGTTTAAGATGAGAGATGACCCTCGGGTAACATTCGTCGGGCGGTTCTTACGCAAGTTCAGCCTTGATGAGCTACCCCAGTTGATCAACGTGCTCAAGGGCGATATGAGTTTGGTTGGGCCACGCCCCCCAACGCCTGATGAGGTGCGGAAGTACGACCGCTGGCAGCGGCGACGCTTGAGCATGAAGCCGGGGCTCACGTGCCTCTGGCAATGCAGCGGCCGCAGCCGAGTCGATTTTGATGAGTGGATGAAGCTCGATTTGGAATACATCGATCGGTGGTCGCTCGGCCTCGATCTTAAGATTCTCCTCAAGACGATTCCTATGGTCATTCTGGGGATCGGCGCCCGATGAGCTTTTGAGCGTCTCCGTTCCAGCGATGGCCACGACAAGACGAATTGCTTCGCTGAGACACAAGAAGGCTCCCGGGTACTGCGCCTTTGGGACAAACACGCGCCGGCGGATACTGACCTGATGGTGGAGAAGATCGCCGACGGGGTCACCGGCGCTTACCAGAGCCTTTTCGCTACAGGGCGGAGAGGGAAAGAAACAGCCAAACAAGAGCCTGAGGAACCTCTACAAGGAGACACGTGAAGATTTTGGTCACGGGAGGGGCTGGGTTCATCGGATCGCACGTGGTGGATGCGTTGGTGCGAGAGGGCCATCAAGTGGTTGTCGTGGACGACCTCTCGATGGGCCGGCGGGAACAGGTCAGTCCAGCCGCTCGCTTCCACCAGGTGGACATTCGCCAGCGAGACGCCATGGAGGAGGTCTTTCGCGCCGAACACCCAGAAGTGGTCAACCATCACGCGGCCCAGGGCAACCTGAGGCGGTCGATGACCGAACCGTCGTTTGACGCCTCGGTAAATATTCTGGGTTCGCTGATTCTGATCGAGCTCTCCCTGGCGTACAGGGTCAAGAGGTTTGTCTATATCTCGTCGGGCGGGGCTGTGTACGGCAAGCCCCAGCGTTTGCCGGTTGACGAGGACCATCCGATCCGCCCGGTGTCCGCCTATGGGGTGAGCAAATACAGTGTGGAGCAGTACCTGGATCTGTACCGCTCTGTGTCGGGGCTGGACTACACGATCCTGCGGTATGGCAATGTCTATGGCCCACGACAGGACCCCCGGGGCGAAGCCGGTGTCGTAGCAATCTTCAGCCGGCAGATGCTGGTCGGCGAGCGCCCGACCATCTTCGGCGATGGTACCAAAACGCGGGATTACGTCCACGTGGACGATATCGTCCGAGCGAACCTCCTCGCAATGGCGCAGAAGAGGGCCGTCGGTCGGGTGTACAACCTCGGCCGCGGCAGCGAGGTGAGCGATCGGCAGATCTTTGAGTTGGTGCGATCCTCGGTGGGCGTCACCATGGAGCCGATTCTGGCGGCCAAACGTCCGGGTGAGATCGACCGGATCTGCCTGGACCCCTCTCGCGCCAAAGCCACGCTTGGCTGGGAACCGAGCATTCCGCTGGAGGAGGGGATCGGCCGCACTGTGGAGTTCTATCGGGGTGGAGGAGGGCGCAGGCTCGCGCGGGATAGTGATCGAGTGTGAGGGGGCCCCGCGCGACGAGACACTGCTCGCACCCGAACAGAGAAAGCAATTGAATTTTCCGGAAACTTAAGGTAGCCTGGCTTCATTCGCGTAACTGTTAGAGGCTATTCTGCCGAGAGGTGCGCCAATCCGGTACCAGGAGATAGTGGCACGGTTTGCTGAAAAGCAACTTCTCGTCGTTGGCGACATCATGGCAGACGAGTATATCTGGGGGAGCGTTTCTCGTCTTTCTCCCGAGGCCCCTGTTCCAGTGGTGGAGGTGAAGAGCGAGACCGTTCGACTGGGTGGCGCCGGGAACGTTGCGGCGAATGTCCGATCGCTGGGCGGCACGCCGATCTTGGTGGGGGTCGTCGGCGGCGATCCGCCAGGGGAGCGACTGGTGGGTCAGCTCGAGGCCGCTGGGATCAAGAGCGATGGGGTCGTAGTGGACCGGACGCGACCCACGACGATCAAGACTCGGGTGGTGGCCGGCAGTCAGCAGATCGTCCGATTCGACCGAGAGAGTAGCATGGACCTCTCGAAGGACGCAACGGAGCGGCTGCTCGCGCTTGTCGTGGAACGCCTTCGTATGGCAGATGGCGTGGTCATCTCGGACTACGCGAAGGGAGTGATCGGTAAACGGGTCGCTCAGCGGATTTTCCCGCTTGCTCGACGGCAAAAAAAGGTCACTGTTGTTGATCCAAAGGTCCATCACCTGCACCTGTACAAGGGGGCGACGGTGGTGACTCCGAACCATCACGAGGCCTCGGCCTTTGCTCACCTTCCCCTTCGAGGGATGCAGGATCTCCTGGCCGCGGGGCGAGAGTTGTTACGACGCCTTGAGGTAGAGGCCGTGTTGGTGACCCGAGGAGAGCAGGGGATGTCGCTCTTTGAGGATGGGCGGGTCACTCACATCCCGACCGCGGCGAAGGAGGTCTACGACGTTACCGGTGCCGGAGATACGGTCATCGCTGCGCTTGGCCTGGGCCTGGCATCGGGCGCCACGCTGAGGGAAGCGGCTGTCATCGCTAACCATGCGGCTGGTGTCGTGGTGGGGAAGGTCGGAACGGCCACCGTCGGCCTGAAGGAACTGCTGGACGCGCTCGGGGAACACAGTGCGGGGTCCGAGGTGCGAGGTCCGAGATGAGGGCGGGCATGAATACACCGCACCTCGCACGCCGCACGCCGCACATTGGAAAGGAGGTGCGATGGCGACAAAGTTCATCTTTGTAACGGGCGGGGTCCTCTCGTCGCTTGGCAAGGGATTGGCCTCGGCCTCCATCGGCTGTCTGCTGGCGAGCCGCGGGTGTAAAGTCACCTTGCTGAAGTGCGATCCCTACATCAATGTGGATCCGGGCACCATGAATCCCTTCCAGCACGGGGAGGTGTTTGTCACCGACGATGGCTCCGAGAGCGATCTTGACCTCGGACACTACGAACGCTTCACCGACCTCGTTCTGACCAAGACCAATAACATCACCACAGGCCAAATCTATCACTCGGTCATTACGAAGGAGCGCCGCGGCGACTACCTGGGCTGCACCGTCCAGGTGATCCCCCACATCACTGACGAGATCAAGCGGATGATCCACCGGGTGGCGACGGGGGTGGACGTCGTGATCGTGGAGGTGGGCGGCACGGTCGGGGATATCGAAAGCCTGCCGTTCCTCGAGGCCATCAGGCAGTTCAGGGTGGACGTCGGGAGGGAGAACGTCCTGTATATCCACCTCACGCTGGTTCCCTACATCGCGCCCGCCGGCGAACTGAAGTCGAAGCCGACCCAGCACAGCGTGAAGGAGTTGCTCCAGATCGGGATCCAGCCCGACATCCTGCTGTGCCGGACGGACCGCCTTCTCCCGAAAGAACTGAAGGCCAAGATCGCGCTCTTCTGCAACGTCTCTGAACAGGCCGTGATCACCGCCAAGGATGTCAGCAGCATTTACGAGGTCCCGCTGGTCCTGCACAGCGAAGGGCTGGATGCGATCATCGTGCGGATGCTCGGCCTGCCGGAGCGGGAGGCGGACCTTTCGGCATGGGAGGAGATCGTCCGCAAGATCAAGGAGTCGAAGGCGAGCGTGACGATCGCCGTGGTCGGGAAATACCTGGAACTGAAGGACTCGTATAAGAGCCTGACCGAGGCGATCATCCACGGTGGCATCGCCAACGACTGCCAGGTCCATGTCAGGGCGGTGGATGCGGAAAAGGTGGAACGGGACGGCCCGAAGGAGTACCTCCATGACGTCTCGGGCGTCCTGGTTCCCGGAGGCTTCGGAAGCCGGGGGATCGAAGGGAAGATCGCGGCTATCGCGTTTGCTCGCGAGGAGCGGGTTCCGTTCCTCGGGATCTGCCTGGGGATGCAGTGTGCCGTGATTGAGTTCGCCCGGCACGCCTGCGGGCTGGCGGGCGCCAATAGCCGCGAGTTCGATCCCAACTGCTCGCACCCGGTCGTCGATCTGATGCCGGAGCAGCGAGGCATCACCAACCTGGGAGGAACCATGCGGCTCGGGGCCTATCCGTGCCGCATCGTCGTCCCCTCCCTGGCTTACCAGGCGTACGGCACCGATGAGATCAGCGAGCGGCATCGACACCGGTATGAGGTCAACAACGACTATCGAGATATCCTGGAGCGTCACGGGATGCGCCTATGCGGCTTCTCGCCGGATAACAGATTGGTCGAGATGATCGAGCTGCCGGATCACCCCTGGTTCATAGGCGGGCAGTTCCACCCCGAGTTCAGGTCGCGTCCTAAGCGGCCCCACCCGCTGTTCCGGGAGTTCATCAAGGCTTCGCTCCAACGACAGGAGAGCAGGGTATAGGGACGGCGAGTCGGCGCGCGGAAGGGGAAGTCGATGGTGGGCGCATGGGCGTGGGGGGTCAGGCGAGAGAGGAAAGGGTAATCCTCCCTCCGGCCGCGGCAGGCCGAATGACAGGGGGACCTGATAGGTTATGTCGGGGCACTGGATTGTCGGCCTTCGCGGGCGAAAGGCTGCGTGGGCGCTGTGGGCGCTCGTGCTGCTGGCCTTCACGGGGGTGACCATCGCAAGACCAGAGATGCGTTCAGTGACGTCGGTCTATCGGGAGGCGTCGTCCGCCTGGCTCTCTGGGAAGGATATGTACCCCCAGCGCGACGGCGCGATGAACTACCTGCCGCAGTTCGCCGTCCTGTTTTCGCCCTTTGCCAGCGCGCCCCAGCGGGTAGGTGATACCCTGTGGCGTTTCTTGCAGGTAGGTGTCTATGTGAGCTCAATCCGACGACTGGCAGAGGCGGCCCAGTCAGGCCCAAGAGACCTCTTTTTTCCCATCTCGATCCTCGCGCTGCCTGCCGCATTGGGAAGCGCAATGAATGGCCAATCGAACATGCTTCTGGCAGGGGCCATGACGCATGCAAGCGTGGAGGTGATCCGCGGGCGCCAGTGGGCTGTGGCGGCGTGGCTCATCCTTGGCCTGGTGGCCAAACCTATCGCAATTGTCATGATTCTCCTCCTGGCGATTTCGAATCCGGTGATGATTCCGTGGTTCCTTGGCGGGATGGCCCTGGCTGCGGCTGCGCCGTTGCTCGTTGATTCGTGGCCCTCCGTAGCGGGGCAATACACGTCCTGGTACCGGCAACTCACCGTGGTTGGCGTGAGCCAGGAGCATCGCTTTGATGACATCAGCGGTCTGCTGCGGACGTTGAATGTGCACCTCCCGATCAAGGTCTCGTATTATGTGCGACTCCTCGCGGCTGGGCTCACGCCGGCATTATGGTTGGTCTGGGCACGGCGACTGAGGCAACCAGATTACGCGATCGCGCTCCTGGGCTTGTCGGCTGCCTATCTGATGCTGTTTAACCCGCGGACAGAATCGAACAGCTACGTCATCCTTTCCCCCGCGATCGCGGTCATGGCGGCACGCCTGTTGCTCGTGGAAGGCCGCCGGGTGGGATGGCTGCTGGTGGGCTTGGCAGTCGCCCTGGGGAACGCTTCCTACGGCGATCCGATCTGGCCGCTGACCAAACTGTGGCTGAAGCCGATGGTCGCACTGACCTTTGCGGGGTTTTTGATTTACGATTGTGCTTGCCGGAGGCGAGAGAGCGGTGTGGCACGCCCCGCCTCTAACTGATTTCTGGGTTAGAAGCCGGGGGTTAGATGATGCATTCAGGCGTTCAACTTCCCGGCCTTCGATCCCCGGGATCTCGAACCCAATGAGAATGACCAAACAGGTACGGATCGGCGAACTGACTGTTGGCGGGGGAGCACCGCTTCTCTTGGTGGCCGGCCCTTGCGTGATTGAGAGCGAGGACCATCTGCTCAGGACCTGTGAGGCGATCAAGGTGATTTGCGATGGCGAAGGGGTTCCCCTCATCCTCAAGTCGTCCTACGACAAGGCCAACCGATCCTCCGATCGGTCGTTCCGTGGTCCCGGCCTCAGGGAGGGGCTCCGCATCCTCCAGCGTGTGAAGGAGAAACTGGGGGTTCCTGTTCTTTCCGATGTCCACGAGGTGGCTCAGGTGTCCGCTGCGGCCGAGGTGCTGGACGTCATCCAGATCCCGGCGTTCCTATGTCGCCAGACCGACCTCCTCCTGGCCGCCGCCCGTACCGGCAAGCCCGTCAATGTCAAGAAGGGGCAATTCCTGTCGCCGTGGGATGCACGCAACATCGTCGAGAAGCTCAGGTCTGCAGGAACCGAGCAGATCGTGTTGACAGAACGTGGAACGAGCTTCGGATACAACAACCTGGTGGTGGATTTCCGATCACTTCCGGTCATGCGCGGCTTTGGCTATCCGGTCCTCTTCGATGCCACCCACAGCCTGCAGTTGCCCGGTGGCGCTGGCCACGCCTCGGCAGGACAGTCCGAGTTCATCCCATACCTCGTCCGCGCCGCCGTGGCGGCGGGGGTCGACGGCCTCTTCATGGAGGTCCATCCTGAGCCGGCGAACGCGCCGAGCGACGGGCCAAACATGCTTCGGCTCGATGCGCTGCAGGGGCTCCTGCGGCAATTGGTTGGGATTCAGCGGGCTGTGGCGCCGTACATCAGATGAACGGTGCGGGGTGCGAAGTGCTAGGTGCAACGTAAGTGAGGCTCCGTACCTCGGACCTCGCACATCGCACGTCGGACTCGGCATAGGCATGCAGACCCCGTTCCAACAATTTGTCCGCCTCCTGGGATACGCTGCGCCCTATCGGGCGCGCATCATCCTTGCCATCTCATGTCTCTTCCTCATCGCCATCCTCAACGCCGTCTCCATCGGGTCGCTCCAGCCGATCTTCGACGGCCTCTTTGCCAGCGAGGGAAGCGGGTCCGGGATCAGCCTCCCGGGCCCGGTCAGAGCGGCGCTGGGCAACCGGCTGGTCCAGCTCCAGGAGTTCCTCCAAGCTCATCGAATCAGCGTCCTCACCTTCATCGGTGCCGCTCTCTTCCTGGTCTTCCTGGCCAAGGGCGCGCTGAGCTATCTTCAACAGCTCCAGATGCGGTACGTTTCGGAGCGAGTCCAGAGGGACATCCGGAACGACCTGTACGCGCACCTGCAGACCCTGTCACTTGGTTTCTTCAGCCGACGCTCTACGGGCGAGATCATGTCCCGTCTCACTTCGGATATTGAGAGCCTTGGCGAGGCTTCGACTGAGCTCTTCCGAAACGCCCTCAGAGAGCCGCTCAACATCGTCGGACTCATCGCGTTGCTCTTCCTGATCAAGTGGCAGCTCGCGGTCCTTTCCCTTCTCGTCCTGCCCGTTGCCATCCTCCCGATTCTGAAGTTCGGGGCAAAGATCCGTCGGAGGGGAACTCGGGTCCAGGAGCGGCGCGCCGAGCTGAGTACGATCCTGCAGGAGACCATCTCTGGCGTCAGGATCGTGAAGGCCTTCGGCATGGAGGAGTACGAGAAGAGACGGTACTGGGAGGCAAGCGACAGGGTCTTCAATGCTCTCATGCGGATCGTCAAGGTTGACGCGCTTACCTCGCCTGTGCTGGAGGTCCTCGGTTCCGTGGGGATCGTCGTCGCCGTTTGGGTGGGCGGCTATCTGGTCTTCTCGAAGAGCCTCACCCCAGGGGCCTTCATGGCCTTCCTCGGGGCGCTGGCGTCGCTCTATCAACCCGTGAAGCGGATCAGCCAGACCAATAATAACATCCAACGGGGGATGGCTGGCGTGAAGAGAGTCTTCGAGCTGATGGACGCCCAGCCTGAGGTGGCCGAGCGGCCCGACGCCATGACGCTAGGGCGAATGCAGGAGGCGGTGGGGTTCCACAGCGTCTCCTTCGCCTACGAGCCTGATCGGCTTGTGCTCCAGGGAGTGAGTTTCACCGCAAAGCTGAGCGAGATCGTGGCCATCGTCGGCAGCAGCGGCGCTGGCAAGACCACCCTGGTCAACCTCATCCCTCGATTCTACGACCCAACCTCGGGGTCCATAACCATCGACGGAGTCGATATCAGCCGGGTGACCACCCGGTCACTAAGGGAGCAAATGGGGATCGTCACTCAGGACACGATCCTCTTCGACGACACCGTCTTCAACAACATCGCGTACGGCCAGCGTGAGGTCTCCCCGGACAAGGTCATAAACGCAGCCAGGATCGCCAATGCCGAGGAATTCATCCACGCGCTCTCAGAGGGATACGCCACCAGAATCGGCGAGCGGGGTGTGCGCCTCTCGGGTGGCCAAAAACAGCGGATCGCTATCGCCAGGGCCATCCTCAAGAACCCGCCCATCCTGATCCTTGACGAGGCGACCTCGGCCCTCGATGCGGAGTCGGAGCGGCTGGTTCAGGAAGCCCTCGATCGGCTCATGCAGAACCGGACCACCTTCGTGATCGCGCACCGACTCTCCACCATCATCCGGGCCGATAAGATCCTGGTACTGGACGGCGGATGCCTCGTCGAGCAGGGGACCCATGCCGAGCTGATCGGGCGCGGCGGCGTCTATGGTCGACTTTACGAGACATCGTATCGTGGGGCATGAACCGGGATGGCTGAGCTCACGGCGACCGTTATCACCTACAACGAGGAAGAGAATATCCGGCAGTGCTTGGAAAGCCTCGCGTGGGTGAAAGAGATCGTGGTCGTTGACTCGGGCAGTCGTGATCGCACCACGGAGATCTGCCGGGCCTTTACCGACAAGGTTGTTATCAACCCATGGCCGGGACACTTCGAGCAGAAGAATTACGCGGTCTCGTTGGCCTCCCATGATTGGATTCTGAGCATCGATGCCGACGAACGGGTCCCGGAGGAGTTGCGGCAGGCCATCGAGCGTGAGATGTCGGCGCCTCGTCATGACGGATACTGGATCTCGCGTAGGAATTACTTCCTGGGTCGGTGGATGAAGCACGGTGGGTGGTACCCCGACCGGGTCCTGCGGCTGTTTGACCGACGCAAGGGACGATTCGGCGGGGTGAACCCTCACGATCGGGTCATGATCCGGGATGGCTCCGTGGGCCTCATTCGTGGTTATCTGAACCATCTGACCTATAACGACTTCTCGCAGTATATCCGGAAGCAGAACTGGTATACGGGGATCTCGGCGGTGGAACAGGTGAAGCGTGGGCGACGGCCAGGATCGATCACCGCTGGGGAACTGGTATTGCGCCCCCTGGCCAAGTTCGTCCAGGCCTATGTCCTCAAGGGAGGCTTCCTGGACGGGTTTCATGGATTGATCGCAGCGGTCGGTGCCTCCTATTTTAACTTTATCAAGTACGCGAAGGTCTGGGAACAGGGGCTCCAGGGGGAGCTGGTGCCGGGGCCTGGAAAGCCATGGCGCCCCCATCGATAAGCGGTTTCACCTTCTGTCGGAACGCCGTCGTCTTCGATTACCCCATCGTCGAGTCGATTCGCTCGATCCTCCCAATCGTCAATGAATACGTGGTGAACGTGGGGCGATCTGAAGACCAAACGCTCGACCTCATCCGATCCGTTCGGGATCCGAAAATCAGGATTTTCGAGACCGAATGGGACGAAACCCTAAGGCGCGATGGCCTGATCTTCTCTCAGCAGACTAACCTGGCCTTAGCCCAGTGCAAAGGCGACTGGGCCTTCTACCTCCAGGCGGACGAGGTGGTACATGAGGACGATCTCGGCAAGGTATTGAAGTCTCTGGAGCATGTTCACCCCAGGCGCGATGTCCTCGGCCTGCTGTTCCGCTACCTACATTTCAAGGGTGATTACCGGTCGATCGATCCCTGGTCCTACCATTGGGAGGTCCGCCTTGTACGCAACGATGGGCGGCTGCGGTCGATTGGCGACGCCTGCGGGTTCGGTCCCGTTGACGATCCCAGTGCGCGGAATCTCAAGGACGGGCCCCGCCGGCGCCTGGGAAGGTCTGGCGCCCGGATCTTTCATTACGGCCATGTCAAGGACCCGGCCGTTTTGGTCCGGAAGAAGCGTTACCAAGCTTCGAGGCAGGTGGTCCCGGAGTCGGAGCGGCGAATGCTGGACCGTGAAGCTTGGGAGTTCGAGACCTATGACATCCTCAGGGAATTCAGGGGAACGCATCCGGCGGTCATGGTTGGACGCGTCTCGCGGAGTACTCGCCTTCGGCCCAGGAGAAACCGGTGGCTGAACTGGCGCTTCTACAGGGAGGTCTTCGCTCATGGTTTCAAGGGGTGACGGGATGACATTGTCAGTGCTCGTCATCGCCCAAAATGAAGCGGGGAGCATTCGGCAGTGTCTCGAAAGCGTGACCTGGGCTGATGAGATTGTGGTGGTGGATGCCCTGAGTGAAGACGGCACGGTGGAGGTCAGCCGGCAATTTACGGACAAGGTCTACTTGAGTGCCTGGCGCGGTGCTCCTGAGCAACGGAACTTCGGTCTCGAACGGACGACCGGGAAATGGGTGCTGATCCTTGACGCCGACGAGCGGGTGACGCCAGAGGTCAAAGAGGAGATTCTGGAGTGCATCGCGCGGGCAGATCAGGATGGGGTGGTGGCCTACCAGATTCCCCGGAAGAACTATTTCTCTGGCCGGTGGCTACGCTGGGGTGGGGCGTTTCCCGACCTGCAGTGGAGTCTCTTCAAGTGGGGCTTCATGCGGTATGGGGAGACGACCGTAGATACGCCGATCATCGGGGGAGCGAGCGCAATCATGCGGAGTCCGATGGATCACCTCACCGACCAGACCATTCACCACCACCTCAAGAAGCTCGACGTCGAAACCGCCTTCAAGGCACGAGAGACTGTTGCCTGGCGCAGTCGGGTCGGTTGGTCAGATGTGGTCCTGAGGCCCCTGGCCGCCTTCCTGAAGATCTATCTCCTAAAGCAGGGATTTCGAGATGGCCTCCACGGATTGGTCTATGCCGCTCTTTGTAGCTTCCATACGTTCGCCCGCTACGCCAAGACTTGGGAGGCGCTCACGCGGCCGGAGTCGGCCCGATGATCTGCGGCGGATCCGAGGGGGTGGGAGCCAGGGAGACGCAGCGCGACCCCCCCAAGATCGAAGGTCCAGAAGCCGGCTGGCTGGAGACGGTCCTGGCAGCCGCCATTATGGCCACGGTCTTTTTCCTCCCGATCTCTGAAGGGCTGAAGAACATCAGCTACGGCATTGCACTAGCGTGCTTTCTTGGGATGCTTTTCTGGAAGGACCCCGGCTGCTGGTCGATCCCGCCCGTCGGACGAGCGTTTCTGCTGTTCTTGGGCCTGGCGGTCCTGAGCGCGGCAACCTCTGCGTTTCCACGGAAGGCGTTCAGCGGGGCGTGGGAGGTGTTCCGCTACACGAGCTTCTTCTTCATCGTCCGCCGAGGGATTCGACGACCCGAGCAAGCGATTGCGGTTCTGTGGGCATCGGTGGCGGGGATCGGCGTGGCAGCCGCCGTGGTGCTGTACCACTATTTCATCGCCGGGATGGAGCGCTTCTCCATGCTTTCCCTCGGTGGAAAGAACGGGGCTGCCGAGTACGTCGTCATGATGCTCGCGCTCATGATCGGGATGTTCATAGAGCGTGAGGGCTCGAGGAAGGCTCGCATCTACCTTGGGATCGCCATGGGGGCAAACGTGCTGGTGCTCGGGGTGAGCAACGCAAGGACGATGTGGGGAGGTTTCCTAGCAGTTGCACTCTTCCTGTGGGTCTGGCGACGAAGCTGGGCCATTGCCGCGGCAGGTGGCCTCCTGTTGGCCATCGTCCTCGGCTTGGTCCTCGTACGGCCGGATATCTCCCAACGGACGGTGGCCTTGGCCAGGCCGGAGACCTACCTCGACTTCAACGAGCGGCGGGAGATATGGCGGGGGGCGCTCCGGATGTGGCAAGACCATTTCTGGCTTGGTATCGGGCCGAGGACTTTCAAAGTGAGCGACGACCTCTCGCTGGATGCGAACCGACGACGGTACGCGATCCCTGCGTCGGCCGGGCAGGCACACAACATGTGGCTGCAGGTCGCGGCTGAGATGGGAACACTTGGTCTCCTGGCCCTGGTCACCTGGATCGTTGCTGTGGCCGGCTTACTGATCCGGACGAGGAGGTCCCTCCGAGGATGGCCGTACGGGGCACTCTGGGCAGGCGTGGCCGCGAGTTTGCTCGCCATCCTCATTGCCGGGATCACTGAGCCCGGTATCGGATACGAACACTCAATGCTCTTTAACGGACTCGTTGGAATGGTGGTGGCAGCCGGTGAAGGGGTTGGCAGGAGTTCGATTGAAACGGCCTGACCTGAGCCTTGTGGTGGCTGTCAGGAATCAGCTGTCTCACAACCAACTCTTTCTAGAGTCGCTGGAGGCCCACCGTCGAATCCCGGGTGAACTGATCGTTGTGGACAACAGCTCGGCCGATGGCTCAACCGAGCTGTACCGCCGGCACGGAGCTGTGGTCATCTCGACAGGCGGGAACCTTTGTTACCCCGAGTCGATGAACCTCGGCTTCCAGCGGACCACTGGACAGTTTGTTTGCTTCGTGAACAACGATGTCTACTTCGGGGCCGGTTGGGACGAGGCGATGGTCGAGGCGATGGAGCGTCACGACCTCGATGTCGCCTGTCCAAGTGGCATGGAGAAGATGCTCACACCGGGGATCACAGAGTACGTGTTTTCGCGCTGGGACGTGCTAAAGCGGGCCGAAGGCACCGTCCGCGACGTCGAACACCTCCGGCAGATGGTCAGGTCGATGTACGGCCATTGGGGACAGTTTTGTCATGAGATCAGGAGGGCGTTCTACGGGCAGCTTGTCCCGGGGATAGTGGGGAGCTGCGTCGTCGTTCGTCGGGCGATCATGCACTCCCTGGGCGGGTGGGATCCGCGTGTCCAGTCGGCCGACTGGGACCTCTACCTGACTGTCAGAGAGCGGGTTGAGCGGAGAAGACATGGGCGGCCGCCGATGGTGGTAGGGTGGGCCTACGTCCACCACTTCATCCGGGCGACGGTGAAAGGGGGGCGCGTTCCCTTCACGTGCCGGCATCCCCGCCTGGCGGTGGAGGAGAAGTGGGGGCGCGCCGCTGTGCAGCGCATGTGGTCCGATCCTGAGCAGGTGGCCGATCGTCCCCGTCTGTTCCGTGCTCCTGTGGCTTTCCTGCGTCGCCGCGCCGCGCGGACTCTGGCGAAGGGGCGACGGGCCATGGTGTTGGCTCGAACGCGCCTGGTTGGCCCGCCAGGCCCGGAAGAGTTGCTCGCCTTTCTTCGCGCGGAGGCGGCGAAAATGGCATCGGTCGGGGCGCCGGCGGCTGCGGGGAGACCGCAATGAAGATGCTGCTGCTGGCCATCCGCGCGATGGGAGACGTTGTTTTGACCACGCCGATCTACCGGCTGCTAAAGAACGCCTATCCGATGGGGACCCTCGACGTGGTGGTGGAACGCCCCTATGGCGACCTGCTGTTCGGTAACCCGAACCTCGACGCAATCTATGAGGTAGAGCGCAGCCGGAAAGGGCCCGGGTTTCTCCGCTGGCCGGCCCATATCAAGCTGATCGCTGCCTTACGCCGGCGGCGCTATGACATGGTAGTGGATCTGTTCAGCGGTCCAAGGAGCGCCATGATGGCCCGCCTCACCGGTGCCCGGTGCCGGATCGGTGAGGACACCCGACGCCGGGGTCGCGGCTTTCTGTACACCCATCCGGTACCCGTGAAGCGTGAGGAGGAACACCTGGTGATGCAGAAGCTCCGCTTGATCCGGTCACTCGTGGGCGAGGTAGCAGAGGCGCCCCTCGAGCTGTTCATTCTGCCGAGGGAGCGGGAGGAGGCAGAGATGCTCCTGCGATCGGCTGGAGCTCGACAGGCGGCTCTCCGGGTCGGCCTCTTTCCGGGTGCTGGTTGGGCCCACAAGCGCTGGCCTCCAGAATGCTTCGCGGCCCTTGGGGACATCCTTGCGTCTGAGCGCGCCGCCGATATTTTCCTGCTTGGCGGGGAAAGGGATGTTGCCGCTTGCGAAGCTGTGGCTGCCCGAATGCATCATTCCCCGGTCCTCGTATGCGAACGTCGTTCACTCAGAGCGACGGCCGCCCTCATTTCGATGATGGACCTCTTCGTCTCAAACGATACCGGACCGATGCACATGGCAGTGGCGTTGCAGGTGGCGACAGTGGCTCTCTTTGGCCCATCGAACATCCAGAAATATGCGCCCTGGGGAAATCGGTTTGAGGTCGTCTCCCGGTATCTCCCGTGTAGCCCATGTCCGCAGCACCAGGATACCTGTCACTTGGTTGGCCGTGTCCGACAGGAGTGCATGCTGGAGATTTCTGTGGAGGAGGTCCTTGGAGCTATCGCTCGTCTGACACCCGCTGCGACTGAAATGAGATGGCCTGCCGAGAAGACCTCTTAGACGTTGGCATGATGTCTAGGGGGGAGCTGTGAAGATCGCCGTGGGGATTGGTGAGCCACAAAGGATACTTGTCATCAAACTCCGGTACCTCGGGGATGTGTTGCTCAGCACGCCCGTCGTGGCTTCGCTCCGGGCGAGATTCCCCAGGGCCTCTCTCTCAATGTTGGTCAACCCGGGCACCGAGGCGATGATCGCAGAAAACCCTCACCTTGATGAGGTGCTGGTGGTGGTGCGGAGTCCCTCTCCGCTTCGCCAGCTTCAATTCGCGCTGGGGTTGCGTCGGCGTCGCTTCGATCTCGTGGTCGATCTCACCGATGCGGACCGGGCGGCGATCCTGAGTCGGTTCACGGGGGCGGCGATCAGGGTCGGCTTCAATCGAGAAGGTCGCTGGCGGGGAGGGCTGTATACCCACGTGGTGCCGGTGCCGGAGGGCCCCGTTCCGATGGTCCGCCAACACCTGATGGCTCTCGAGAGATTGGGGATCCGAGTGGCTGCGTCACACCCGGTGCTCAGGGTTCGACCGCAGGACGAGGTGGCGGCGGGGGCCGCGCTTGCGAAGGCGGGGATCGAGGATGAGGAGCGCTTTGTCGGGGTGCATCCGGGCGCGCGATGGTGGTTCAAGAGCTGGCCCGCCGAGCGGTTTGCGGGTCTGATCGATCATGTGCAAGGCAAGCTCGGGGTGAAGGTCGTCCTCCTGGGGGCGGATCAGGATCGGGAGATCGCGGAGGTGATTCTCCGCCGGATCGGGACCGGCGGCCGGTCGCTCGTCGGTCACCTAAGGATGCTTGAGCTGGCTGCGCTCCTGCGGCGGGCAACGCTGTTTGTCGGAAATGACAACGGCCCGATGCATATCGCGGCCGCCATGGGCACGCCCGTGGTCGGTCTCTTCGGCCCTTCGGACCCGAGGGTCTGGGGGCCCGCCGGGCGGGGCCACGCGACGGTCTACAAAGGGATCGATTGCCGGGCCTGTTTCCCGCGTGGGTGCCGGCGGGGGGAGGAAAACTGCATGCGGTTGATTGGACTCGAAGAGGTGATTGCGCCGGTTGAGCGGTTGCTCGAGCAGTCGTCGAAAGGGGCCGGCACGCGATGATTACCGATCGAGGGCGGAGAGTGCTTCGGATCGAGGCCGACGCCATCGTTGCGTTGATCCCGAAAGTCGATGAGCAGTTCGGTCGAGCGGTCGAGATCCTCCGAGACTGCCGGGGTCGGGTGGTGTTGACTGGCATGGGGAAGTCAGGCTCCATCGCCCAGAAGATCGCCTCCACCATGGCCAGCACCGGAACCCCGGCCTTCTTTCTTCACCCGGCTGAGGGGAGTCACGGCGACCTGGGAATGCTCGTTCGTGGCGACGTGGTGATCGCCATCTCTAACAGCGGAGAGACGGGCGAGCTGATCGAGTTGCT
This sequence comes from Candidatus Methylomirabilota bacterium, assembly GCA_016207095.1. GTDB lineage: Bacteria > Methylomirabilota > Methylomirabilia > Methylomirabilales > Methylomirabilaceae > Methylomirabilis. The sequence goes on from JACQQF010000046.1 coordinate 22,303, forward strand.
GCCCGCGATCAAGCGGCTGGGGCTGAAGCTGATCGCCCTGGTCGGCGATGTGTCTTCGGCGCTGGCGAGGCAGAGCGACGTGGCGATCGACGTGAGCGTCGCGGAGGAGGCCTGCTCTATCGTGGATGCCCCGACCGCCAGCACCACCGCGGCGCTCGCGATGGGCGATGCCATCGCCGTGGCGCTCCTCGAGGAGCGGGGTTTCACCGAGCAGGACTTCGCCCAGCTCCATCCGGCGGGACGCTTGGGTCGGCGACTCCTGTGGCGCGTGTGCGACCTGATGCATATCGGTGAGCAACTCCCCGTGGTCTCCCAAGAGGCCCTGATGGGGGAGGCGGTCGCTGAGATCTCTCAAAAAAAATTCGGGATGACGGCAGTCGTGGATGGCGCCGGGAAGCTGACCGGGATTGTCACCGACGGCGACCTGAGGCGAGCGCTTCAGGGGGGGATCGATCTGCTGCAGCGACGGGTCGAGGAGTGTATGACACCTCACCCCAAGACGATTACCAGCGACGCCCTCGCTGCCACAGCGTTGGAGGTCATGGAGCGCCACGCGATCACCGCTCTCCTTATCGTGGATGCCGAGGGGCGCCCGGAGGGGGTTATCCACCTTCACCACCTCCTGAAGGCCGGCGTCGTGTAGTACCGTTCCAAGCCTGAATATGCCCCCTTCGTTTTGCGGCTAACGGCCTCAACCCCGTGATCCGCGGCGTCGCGGCGGCCTGTGGCGCGCTCGCGGCGCGGCACCCGAGGCTTCCTACCCGCCGACGTCCGGATGGGGGTGCTGATCGCCCGCCTCCAGGAACCTCGATGATGAACAGGCTGCCTCAACCCTTCGGGGCGGGAAGAAGACATGCGCGTCAACGATCGACGTGCTGCTGAGGTGGCAATTCCTGCCTCATTCCGCCCAATCCCAGGGGGCGGACCTCTTAGACGCTTTGCGATGGGTCTGGAGCGGGTCGCTCCTGGCAGGAGACATGAGGGGCGGCGAACAGCTCCGATTTGTAGTCTGTCCCAGGGGATCGGTCCCGCCGCTGTGGCGTCCTGGGTTGCCCCAGGGGTCCAGGGCTGACGAAACCACCGGGCGGTTATGGCTGGCAGCAGGAAGCCGCTGCCGAAGACCAGGACTCTCAGAATTACCGATCCGCCCTCCGTCGGAGAAACCATCTCCACCCTGAGCCGCTCCCTCGACATCGGCAAGCCGAATCGTATGAAGCGATTGAACAGCCCTGCCAATGACTGGTTGAACAGGACATCGCTGAGCCATTGTCCCGGCGTGGAACGGCCAACCTGTCGCAACAGTACGCATACCAGTCTGCCAGGTACAGGTGGCCCCGTGTCTGGGGCCACGGCAGATCCGGGAGTAGATTCAGGAAAACGGCCACAACGATGAGCAAATAGGCGGCTTGGAGTTTTCCCTCCATAGCAGGTAGGGCACAAACAGCAGGGGAGTGCCCTTCATGGCGGCTGAGGCTCCCAGCCATGCTGCCCCGGCCAGGTCATGGCCCCGCCACAGTCGTATTCGGTACCGGAGAGGAGTGGTGGGTGGCCGGGCTCGCCGGTGCCATCACCGGCGCCGTCTGGAACTACGCTGTATCGTCGGTTTACACATGGCGAGCGTCTCGGAGGGCGTGAATATGGAACAGGTCAATTCTGGTTAGATTGATCTGTGAGGATATGGCCGTACACAGAACACTGGAGTCTACTCCGCGTGCCTGATCTCGTCCGATGGGTGCGAAAAGCTTTCGAGCCGGGAGAGATTACGCTCGGCAACTGCTTGCTGTTCGCATTGCTCGCACGACTGCCAGCCGTTTTCTTCAGCCGGGGATACCACTTCCTCGATCATCAGTTCCATTACATCGATCCGGCCTACTATATCGCGTTCGACGGCAGCTGGTACCTCCCCCAGGAATATGTGTTGGGCTTACGCTCCTGGGTATATCCCGGTATTCTTGCCGGCATGTTCAAGACCATCGCATGGATCGGAATCACGGAGCCAAACCGTATGATGATCGCCACCCGCTTCGTGCACGGCCTGATATCCCTGCTCCCGGTTGCCGCGCTCTGGATGCTCATCGTTCGCTGGAAGGGCTGGAACGGTCAGCGGCCGTTGCTTCTGTTCTTTGCATGCAATGCGTTCGCTGTCTACACGGCCGTCCAACCAACGGGTCTCGCGTTCGCAGCTGGACTGTCGCTTACTGCGATTTTCCTCTTCCACGGTCCAGGTCCCCTCTGGCCGCTGCTTTCCGGTCTGCTCCTTGGACTTGCCTTCTCCTGCCGCTTCCAGGACGCGTTCTTTGGGCCCGTCCTTTTGGTCTTTGGCCTTGTCGAACAGCGATGGCGCGCCTGCGTGTTGTTGTGCCTCGGCGTCGGGATTACCGTAACTGTACAGGGCCTCGTCGATGTGTTCACGTGGGGTAGTTTTCTGCACAGCCCATTCCGATACGTCGCGTGGAACTTTTTCGAGGGCCACGCGTCCCGCTTCGGTGTTGAGCCGGTGTGGCTGTACTTGGCTTACGTCTGTGGCGTGCTGATCCTCGTCCCGCCGTTTGTACGTAGTGCGTGGGGTGCACTTGTGAAGGGGGGCCGACGGCTGCCGGTGGTCCTCGTCGCCTCCGTGTTCTACATCTTCATGCACAGTCTCGTGGGGCGGAAGCAACTCCGTTTCATCTACCCGGCCCTGATTCTCCTTCTCGTCGTGTATGCGTCCGCTCTTCTGTACCGCGAGCTGTCGGAGTCGCGGTTCCGGACGGCACATCGACGTCTTTTCGTGATTGGGCACCTCATGGCCTTCGTGTTCGTAAGCGTTTGGTATCCCAACCGGGGCGCGGTAGAAGCTGCGCTTGCACTCGGCCGCCAGGAAGACTTTAAGGACCAGCTTGTCGTAGTCGATGGTGGGCCGTTCCAAATGGGCGGGCACTATTACTTGAATCGTTCAAAGCTGAAGGTCCAAACGGTCAAGCGGGAAGAACTAGGCAACTGGCTGCGTGAGGAACGCCCGGCTACGCCGCTCTACCTATTAGTGGTCCGGGAGCCGCTGGAGGAAGGTGCGGTGCACGGGTACCGGCTTGACAAAATCGGGGCATACCACCAGTGGCCCGATTTCGCGCCCGGCGGGAGCCGCTATGTGTACCGTCTTCGTAACGCAGACACACCGAACACCAGCCTTCGCAACGTGCCGTAGATCCAGAGGTCCTGGAGGGTCACATGAAATTGTATAGTTATCCCCGAGACGGTGGATCGGCTCGCGGGCCTGCAACTGATGGGCGGCGCGGACGAACACGTTCTGCCAATCGTTCACCTGTTCCCCACGCAAAAAGACGAAACCGAACATGACAAAGAACAGGATCCCGGAAAGCCTGCGAACATGTTTCTAGATTCCCTGCACCCTAGAAAGGCGGAGGCGCCAGACGAGAACGGCCGCCTCGACTATCATCCGCTTCGACAGCTTGGAGATGCCTTTCTGGCGGCCATAGAAGGTGATCGGGACCTCGGCGAGGCGGCCCCCGGAGCGCCAGATGCGATAGGCCACTTCGATCTGGAAGCCGTAGCCGGCCGCCTGGAGTTGGGCAAGGTTGAGGGCCTCGAGCGCCTGCCGTCGAAAGCAGCGAAAGCCGGTGGTGATGTCCCGGACCGGAAGGCGGGTGACCGCGCGCGCGTAGCCGTTGGACATCCAACTGAGCAGAACGCGGCCGATTTCCCAATCGATGACCCTGACCCCGCCGATGTAACGGGACCCCAGCACCAGGTCGTGGTCCGACGCCGCCCGAATGAGGGCGGGGATGGCCGCGGGATCATGAGAGAGATCGGCATCCATCTGCAGGATCCAGGCGTAGTCACCCTTCAGTGCGGTGCGGAACCCCTCGATGACGGCGCTCCCATAGCCGAGCTTCTGCTCACGGCGAATCACCGAGATCTGCGGGTGCGACCGTGTCAGCTCATCGGCCAGCTTCCCCGTGCCGTCGGGCGAGCTGTCATCGACAAACACGACGTCGAGGGCGAGCGGGAGGGCCAACAGTCGTTCAGTGAGTTCGATCAGGTTGTCGCGTTCGTTATACGTGGGGATGATTACAATCGCTGACATGGGGCCGCCCCTGTCACGTCCGGCTTTCTGAGAGCAACCGACGGGGGTGTCTCCCTTGAACTGAATGCTTGACGTGACCGTGTCTCGGAAACTAAGATATGGGACCCTGGCGGTAATCGAGCCTTGTGGCGCTCAGTGAGGGACGGTGATCGGGTCCCGAGATCAGGTTCGTTGGGCACCATGATGGAAGCGTTCTGGATGGAGCAGAACACGCGCCCCTCAGGTCCTGACGATGTCAACAGCGTGATAGACGTCGCTGGCAGGTGCAACCGCTGATGCCCATCATAGCCGAACTGACCGAGAAAGCCAAGCAGACCAGAATGATAATGATGGATGTGGATGGCGTGCTCACCGACGGGCGCATTCTCTATAGCTCTGACGGCGTGGAGATCGAGGCATTCCACATCAGGGACGGCGTCGGTCTTCGCGCCGCGCATCGGGCCGGGCTGCTGATAGCCCTTCTGACGGGGCGCGTCTCGTCGGCGGTTGCCCGCCGGGCGAAAGAACTGGGCATTTCCGAGATCCACCAGGGGATCCCCGATAAGGTCGAGACCTATGAAAGCCTCCTTCGGCGCTACGGCCTGAGCGATGAGGCGGTTGCCTATGTGGGTGACGACTTGAACGACCTTCCCTTGCTCGCTCGCGCCGGGCTCTCGGCGGCGCCGGCAGATGCCGCCGACGAGGTGAAGGCGCGAGTTACCTATGTGACGGCGCGCGGCGGTGGCCGAGGGGCAGTCCGGGAGGTTATCGAATTGATCCTGAAGGCGCAGGGCAAATGGGAAGAGGTTATCGAGAGCAGAGGTGTGTTGCCGGGGGACGAGGCTTTTCCTTGACAAGCGGGAAGGGTGTGTTACAGTCGCCGACCTAGACACCTGTGTTCGGGTTTCGAGTAGGGGCGACCCGGCGGGTCGCCCCTACACCTGAAACCCCACACCCGAAACCCGGAGGGGGAGGAGGACGAATCTATGCGGCCCAAACAATATCTGTTTACCTCGGAATCGGTCACGGAGGGTCATCCCGATAAGATCGCCGATCAGATTTCCGATGCCGTCCTCGATGCCGTCTTCGCCCAGGACCCGTATGGTCGGGTGGCCTGCGAAACGCTGGTGACGACGGGGCTGGCCTTTGTGGCAGGCGAGATCACCACCAAGTGTTATGTTGACATCCCGAAGGTTGTCCGGGAAACGATCCGGGACGTCGGCTACACGAGGGCGAAATACGGCTTTGATTACGAAACCTGCGCGGTCCTCAACGCGATCCAGGAGCAGTCGGCCGATATCGCGTTGGGCGTCGATATCCAGGGGGCGGGGGATCAGGGGTTGATGTTCGGCTACGCGACCGACGAGACACCCGAGCTGATGCCGATGCCGATCATGTTGGCCCACAAGTTGACCAGGCGCTTGGCGGAGGCTCGGCGCAAGGAGATCCTGGATTACCTCCGGCCGGACGGCAAATCGCAGGTGACCATCGAATACGTCGATAGAAAGCCGAGCCGGGTCGATACGGTGGTCATCGCCGCCCAACACAGCGCCGAGGTTGCGTTGAAGCAGATCCGGGAGGACATCATCGAGAAGGTGATCCTCCCGGTTCTCCCCAAGGATCTGGTGGACCTGGACCTGATCAAGTATCATATCAACCCGACCGGCCGCTTTGTCATCGGCGGCCCGCACGGCGACACCGGGCTGACCGGCCGAAAACTGATCGCCGATACCTACGGCGGGGTCGGGAGCCATGGCGGCGGCGCCTTTTCCGGCAAGGATCCGACCAAGGTGGACCGGTCCGCGTCGTACACCGCCAGGTACATCGCGAAGAATTTCGTGGCAGCCGGGTTGGCCAAGAAGTGCGAGGTCCAATTGGCGTACGCCATCGGCGTCGCTGACCCCGTCTCGGTGTTGGTGGACACCAAGGGGACAGGTGCCGTTCCGGATGAGGAGTTGATGAAGATGGTTCGACGGTATTTCGAGTTGACCCCGGCGGGGATGATCAAGGCTCTCGATCTTCGGCGACCGATCTACAAGCAGACTGCCTGCTATGGCCATTTCGGGCGGACTGAGCCGGAATTCACTTGGGAGCGGACCGACAAGGCCGAGGCGCTCAGGAAGGATGCCGGCAGGCTGGGGGCATAGGGTAGAAGAAACAGGGCAGAGGGTTCAGGGTTTAGGGTAGAGGCAGGCGAAGAGAAGAATGGTTGGTGTAGGCAGGCAGAAATTATCGCCATCTCAGTCACGATTTCCGTCAGTGTTGTTCCACCCCCGTCTTTCCCTAGACCCTATACCCTAACCCCTAGACCCTTTTTTTAGGAGGGAATGTGGACTACGATATTAAAAATATCGCGTTAGCGGACAATGGTCTCCTTCGGATTGAATGGGCGCGCGGCTCGATGCCGGTGCTGGCGATGATCGAGGAGCGGTTCGAGAAGGAGCGGCCGCTTCGCGGAATACGGGTGTCGGCCTGCCTGCACGTGACCTCGGAGACGGCAAACCTGGCCCGCGCCCTGAAGGCCGGCGGGGCCGAGGTGCGGGTCTGCGCATCGAACCCTCTGAGCACCCAGGACGATGTCGCGGCCGCGCTGGTCAGGCATTTCGAGGTCCCGGTCTTCGCCATCAAGGGGGAGGACAAGGAGACCTACTATCGGCACATCGCCAGCGCGATTGTCCACCGGCCACAGATCACCATGGACGACGGCGCCGACACCATCTCGGTGCTGCACGCCGATCGCAAAGATCTGCTTCCCACGGTGATTGCCGGGACTGAAGAGACCACCACCGGCGTCATCCGGTTGAGGAGCATGGAGCGCGACGGGGTCCTGGCTTACCCGATCATCGCTGTCAATGACGCCGACACCAAGCACCTCTTCGATAACCGGTACGGCACCGGCCAGAGCACGATCGATGGGATCCTGCGGGCAACCAATCTCCTCCTAGCGGGGAAGCGCGTGGTGGTCTGTGGGTACGGCTGGTGCGGCCGGGGAGTCGCCCTGCGGGCGCGCGGGATGGGTGCCAACGTCATCGTGACCGAGGCTGACCCGCTGAAGGCCCTGGAAGCGGTCATGGACGGCTACTCCGTGATGCCCCTCACGGACGCGGCGCGAGTCGGAGACCTCTTCGTCACTCTGACCGGGAATCTGCACGTGATCCGGGAGGAGCACTTCCAGCTCATGAAGGACGGGGCCGTGGTGTGCAACTCCGGACACTTTAACGTGGAGGTCGATCTCGAGGCGCTGGGAGGGCTCGCGAGGGGACGGCGAATGGTGCGGGAGTTCGTCGAGGAGTACACCATGCAGGACGGTCGGCGCATCAACGTCCTTGGGGAGGGGCGCCTGATCAACCTGGTGTCAGCCGAGGGCCATCCGGCCAGCGTCATGGATATGAGCTTCGCCAACCAGGCGCTCTCAGTCGAATACGCAGTGAAACACAGGGGCACCCTGGAAAAACGCGTGTACGGTGTGCCGAAGGAGATCGACGTCCAGATCGCCGCGCTGAAGCTTGCCTCGATGGGGGTCCGGATCGACGAGCTGACCCCGGAGCAGCGACGTTACCTTGACTCTTGGAGTCTTGGGACATAACGGCGTCCACAGTTGACGGTTCACAGGGCACAGAGTCACCTGGTCTCAGTCCGTCATCCGTCACTGTGAACCGTGAACGTTCTAGTGCCGTTCCAACTATTTACGCCTAAGTGGTAAGGCCGGGGAAAGCGATAGTTCTTAGCACAACACCTGTCGACAGTTAGCCGCAACAACTTGGAACGGCACTAGCCCTTGAGCGTCAGGAGGGAGCCGAGGCCGGCGGCGGTAAAGAGGGCATTGGGAAGCCAGGCGGCGATGAGAGGGTGGAGCACGCCGCCCCGGCCCAGAGAGACGCTGACCGAGAGAAGAATCCAGTAGCAGACACCCACCAAGACGCAAGCGCCCGCCCACGCCATCACGCCTCCCTTGCCGGTCCTCAGGGCGAACGCGATCCCGATGATGGCCATGACCAAGCTCACAAATGCCGTGGACCCCTTCACCGCGAGGTCCACCTTGTACCGGATCGAGTTCACCCCACTCTTGACAAGCCGTTCGATGTACGCGCGTAATTCGGCAGAACTCATCTCCTCCGATTCCCTCACCACCTGGGCGAGATCCGCCGGTCTTTCTTCCAGCTCCAGCGCGAGGGTCGTGAAGGAGTCAACCCGATAGGTGCCATCGGGCCGCGTCAGCAAGACCTCGCCGTCCTTGAGCCACCATCGCCCCTCGTGCCACCGCGCCTCCTTTGCATCCACCTGCCGGATCAGTTGAAAATCCGGTGAGAGTTCGAACAGGGTAAATCCCCGAACCGTGCCCGATGCCACCTCCATCAACGAGATGTGCAAGAACCGGTTGCCCTTGGCCCGGTACCAGATGTCGTTTTCCTTGGTCCGCTGGAAGGCGGCGACCTTCTTGACCTTGACACGGTACAGGTTGAGCGCGCGCTCGTTCATCCTCGGGACGATCGATTCACCCATCACCAGGGCCGCCAGGCTCCCTAGGAGGCTGAGGATCAAGAGCGGCCTGACAATTCGCAAGGAGCTCAAGTATCCCATCTTCATGGCCAGCAGTTCGTTGTGGCGCGCCAAGTTCCCGAGGCTGAGCAGAGCGGCAAGGAGCACCGAAACAGGCATCACTTGAAACGCGATCCAGGGGAGCCTGTAATAGTAATAGTGAACCACCACCCAGGCAGGTGCGTCGAGGAAACGGCCCAGGCGATCGAAGAGATCCACGATCACATACAGTGAAAGAAAGACGATCAGCGAGAAGGTGAAGACCTTGAGGAATTCAGAGGAGAGGTAGCGATCCAGGATTCGCATAGGATGAGAGCTTTCAGCCGTCAGCCTTCAGCGCTCAACGTTCAACGCTTTCTACGTGTACTGACGGCCGAGGGCTGATCCCTGACCGCTGATCTCTTGATCGGAGTCTGGCAGGGACAAGCGCCTCCCGCCCCTCGGCCAGAACAAGGCCGATCGCAATGAGACCAAGCAGGATGTTTGGAGACCAGATACCGAGGGCAGGGTCGATCCAACCCCGCGAGCCGAGGCTCTCGCCGGCCGCGAGCAGGACATAGTAGAAGAGGGCAAACGCTACGCTGAGCGCCAGGCTGATCCCGCGACTCGCCCTCTTGATCCGCATTCCGAGGGGGACGCCGACGAGGCTTAGGATGAGGCATGCGATCGGGAGGGCAAATTTCTTGTTCCATTCGACCTCGAGGGGCGGGGCCTTGCCTCCTTCTTTCCTGAGCCGTTTGATCTGCGTCCGCAACTCGGCGAGGCTCATCTCCCTGCCTTCCTTTGTCCTCTCAAACGTCTCGGCAAGGCGACCGGCGGCCTGAACCTGCAGCTCGTAGGTCTCGAATTTGAGGTTTCGATGCCGGCCGGGATTCTCCGCTGATGTCAGGTGGATGTGTCCTCGGGATAGCTGGATGGCGGTCCGCGATCCGCCCCCAGCGTTGTCACCGGGCATCTTCCCCTCTTGGGCGATGACGACGCGCTGGTTTGCGGGGTTCCTACGATCGATGATCAGAATACCGGCCAGTGAGTCGCTCCGTTCCTCCAGGCGATCGACGTAAACGATGAGCCCTGGGTAGTCTGTGTTGAAGATCCCCTCCTGAAGCGCCATGATCGCTTTGGTTTGATACAACCGATGGATCAGCGTGATAAGGGCCCTCGTGCTGCTGGGCTGGACCGAGATGGTGATCCAGAGTGTCACGAGCGTGGCCGCGATGCCGACGAGGAGGCCCGGCACCATGAGGCGATACAGACTGAGGCCGCTCGTCTTCAGCGCGATCGCCTCTCCCTCGGATGACAGCCGGCCGTATGTGGCCAGGATGGCCAGCAACACCGACATCGGGATGGTCACGGTCAGCGAGAATGGAAGGATGTAGAGGAACAGGCGCAGGACGATGCCGACCCCAATGCCCTTATTGATAATCAGACCCATCAGGCGAATCATCTGGTTCATCAGGAGGACGAACGTAAAGATGCCGAGCCCGAGGGCAAAGGACGAGGCGATCTCTTTCAAAAGGTGCCGGTCGAGCAGAGAAAAAAGGCGCAGCCGCGTGGCGAAGGCCACAGGCGGCGCAGATGCGGCAACGAGGTGCCCCGATGTTGAGGTATGGCGGATCACGCGTGATCCGCTCGGCGCCTTCATGGATGAATTGATGCGCTCCGACGCTTGCGCGATGGTTGTAGAAACGAAAGGATAGGCCGAGTCTAGTAGAAAGCCACGGGGGAGTAAACACAATTCGCTTGAAATGGCCCGATACGATTGGTATAACAGCGGCGATATGGCCGTTTCCGGGGTGCGTCGTCGGGTGCGCGAACTGTTTGTGGTGGGGTTGGCAGTTGTCCTGCCGCTCCTGGTGACCTACCTGCTGCTGCGGTTCCTGTTCGAGGCGCTGGATGGCCTCCTCGATCCGATGATCCAGGGGATCCTGGGACGGAGGATCCCGGGTCTGGGGTTCCTGGCGACTGTCGCCATCATCTTCCTGATCGGAGCGCTCACCACCAACATCATTGGGCGCAAGCTGGTGGCGGTGACGGAGGATCTGCTTCTTCACATCCCGCTGGTGAAGAACGTGTATGCGGCCTCAAAGCAGCTCTTTGACGCCTTCACGTTGCCGGGAAGGGGGGCATTTCGCCAGGTGGTGATGCTGGAGTACCCGCGATCGGGATTGTACGCCCTCGGCTTCATCACGGCCACGCAGGCGGGCGGGTTCCAGGACCTCGTCGGCGAGCGCACCGTGAATGTGTTCATCCCCACCGCCCCCAACCCCACCTCCGGTTTTTTCCTCGTTGTCCCAGAGAAGTCCGTGATTCCCGTTCCGATCTCGGTGGAGGAGGCCTTGAAACTCATCGTCTCCGGCGGGTTGATTATTCCACCCGCGCTGCAGGCTCGTCGAGAGGGCTGAGGTGGTGATCTTCGCCTGCTCTGGAGTCGGAGGGATGGGTGCGGTGGAGACGTCGCCAAGGATCATCTCCTTCCTTTAGCCTGAGCTCAGGCTCGTCATCTGCTTGGCACGAGGGTTGCTTCTAGAACACGGCGATGCGCCGACCTCTCGTGCCCCTCGTTGTCGTCTTTCTTTCGGGGATCGGGGCGGCGGAGCTTGCGGTCCTCCCGGCGCCTGTCTGGCTCACCGCTGCGCTCCTCGCGGTCGCCCTCTCCCTGCTGTTCGCCGCCTATGAGCATCCCCTCGTCGCCAGCCTTTTCCTCTTGCTCCTGTTCTTTGCCCTCGGCGCAGGTCGCCTTGAAGTCGAACGCCGCCTGCTTCCCTCCAATCACGTCGATCGCCTGCCTGAAGATGCGCTGGAGCAGCCGCTCTGGATCGAGGGGGTTGTCGTTTCGCCAACCGATCCACTGGCCTGGGAGTCACGAGGTACGGAGACCGAGGTTGGTAGGATTCGAATCCTCCTTGACCTGCGGCGCATATGGCTGGACGGTCGGGAGATTGAGGTCGGAGGGCGGGCGCGCCTGACGCTTCTTCAGCGGCAGATCGTGCCTACCTACGGGGATCGAGTCCGCGGGCTGTTCAAGCTCCGCCGCCCCAGAGGATACCTCAACCCCGCCGGGTTCGACTACCCGCTCTATCTCAAGACCGTGGGGGTGACACTGGAAGGATGGGCGGGCGACGGGGATGCCCTGGAGCGACGCGGAGCGGGAGAGGGGAACGTCATACACGCCTGGGCGTATGCGCTCCGGGCCCGGATGATTCGCGCCGTCAACCAACTCCTGCCGCAGGACGAGGCTTCGCTATTGGCGGCGATAATCCTCGGTGAGCGGACCGGTATCCCTTCCCAGATCAGCCAGGCGTTCCTGGGCTCCGGAACCTATCATATCCTGGCCATCTCCGGCCTCAACGTCAGCCTGCTCGCCGGGGCGTTGCTGTTCGTTTTGAAGGCACTCCGCGTGCCGCTGCGTCTCAGGGCCCTCCTCTCGATGGGTCTCATCACGTTTTATGCAGCCCTTGCGGGTGGAAGCCCGTCGGTGGTGCGAGCAGCGGTCATGGCTGACGTCTACCTGTTGGCCGTGGTGCTCGACCGCGAGGCCGATCCCTTGAACAGCCTTGCTCTTTCCGCCGTGGCGCTGCTCCTCTGGCAGCCCCTGATTTTATGGGATGTCGGATTTCAACTGACCTTCATCGCCACCTGGGCCATCTTGGCTGCCGTCACCTGGCGGCCGCTCCTACGGCTGTCTACGCCGTGGCGGTGGGGGATAGCCCCTCTCGTGCTCTCTGCGGCGGCCTTTCTTGGGACCGCGCCCATCCTGGCCTCGGCCTTTCATCGCATCTCGCCCGTTGCGATCCTGGCCAACCTCCCGATCGTCCCATTGAGCGGTCTACTGACCGGGGCAGGGATGCTCTTCGCCCTTCTGGCAACGGTGATCCCCCGGTCGCTCGGCCTATTCGCCGCGCTGATCGGGTTCCTGATCAACCTACTTGTGAACCTCGCCGACTGGTTCGCGCGGCTGCCCCTCGCCTCGGTCCAAGTGTTCCCCCCCTCTCCGGCGATGACGGCGTGCTACTACGTTGCCTTGTGTGCGTTGATCTTTGGCGCGGGACGGCGCTGGCCTCGATGGGTTGCACTCTCGACCACCCTCGCACTCGCGATGCTCATTGGCGCTCGGCTGTTGCCAGATCGCGGGAACGAGAGGCTGCGTGTGACGGTCATTGACGTCGGTCAGGGCGACGGGATCCTGGTGGAGCTTCCAAGGCAGGGCGCCATCCTGGTCGATGGCGGCGGGCTCTTTGACGATCGGTTCGACATCGGAGAACAGGTGGTGGTTCCATTCCTCCTGTCCCGCTGGATCGCTCGCCTGGACCTGGTTATCCTCTCTCACCCGCACCCGGATCACTTGAACGGCCTGGCTGCGGTCCTCCGGCACTTCCCGGTCGGCGCGGTGTGGGATGGCGGGCAGCGGGTCGCCAACCCGTCCTATCTGTGGTTCGAAGAAGTGTTGCGTCACAAACGGATCCCGCACAAGATCCTACAAGCGGGGTATCGGACGTCGGAGTTTGAGCCGATCGAGATTACCGTGCTTCACCCTCCAACGACCCTGTTGCGCGGCTCTCCCCGCGGCCGCTCTTCCGACGTCAACAGCAACTCCTTAGTCCTCTTGCTCCGGTATCGGGACGTTCAGTTCCTGCTTCCAGGCGATATCGAGGAGGAGGCGGAGCGCCGGCTGCTCGAGCAGCGGACCGACCTGTCGGCGCAGGTGCTGAAGGTCCCCCACCACGGCGGCAGGACCAGCAGCAGCCTCCCGTTCCTTGAGCGGGTCCGCCCGACGGTTGCGGTTGTTTCCGCCGGCTACCGGAACCGATTCCGACACCCGCATCAAGAGACGCTGGAGCGGTATCGCGCGATGGGCATCGAGCTGTACCGGACCGATCGGCACGGCGCGGTCACTATCTCGACTGACGGCCACACCATCGATGTGGCGCCGATGCGTGGATCCAGCCGCAGGCGCGCGGATGCAAAATGACGCTGTTCTCGAACCTGGAACGTGGAACCTGGAACTTGGAACACCTCTCCAGTCGCCGGGGAAACGGTTTGACAAAGGGAGGGGCGTGTGTTAAGAAACCCGCATGGCTGCTGTCACCCCGCCGAAAATCTACACGGTGAGCGATCTCACCACCGAGGTTCGAGCCCTTCTCGAGGACTCCTTTGCCGGGATCTGGGTTGAAGGGGAACTCTCCAACTTTCACCACCACTCGTCAGGCCATATGTACTTCACCCTGAAGGATCAGGAGAGCCAGATCCGGGCGGTGATGTTCCGGCAGCAGAACCGACAGCTCAGGTTCCAGCTCCGGGATGGGCTGGCGATCCTGGTGTACGGTGAGCTCAGCGTCTATGAGCGCCGGGGCGAGTATCAAATCGTGGTGGAGTACATGGAGCCGAAGGGTCTCGGCGCGTTGCAGCTCGCCTTCGAGCAGCTCAAGGAGAGGCTGCAGGCGGAGGGGCTGTTCGACGACTCCAGGAAGCGGCCGATCCCGATGTTGCCCGGGCGGATCGGCGTGATCACGTCGCCCACCGGAGCGGCCATCCGCGACATTCTACAGGTCCTTCGCCGGCGCTTCGCCGGCGTGGATGTGCTGATCCATCCGGTGACCGTTCAGGGCGAGCAGGCGGCCCCGGAGATCGTCGATGCCATTCGCGAGCTCAACCGACGTGGCGGGCTCGACGTCTTGATCCTGGCCAGGGGTGGCGGCTCGATCGAAGATCTCTGGGCCTTCAACGAAGAGATGGTGGCCAGGGCGATCGCCGACTCCAAGATCCCGATCATCTCGGCCGTCGGCCATGAGGTCGATTACACCATCGCGGATTTCGTCGCTGACCTTCGCGCCCCCACCCCGTCCGCCGCGGCGGAACTGGTCGTGTCAAAGAAGGACGAGCTGACACAGCGCCTGGACGACCTGCAGGCGCGGATGGCCGGCGTCGTCCGGTCCAGACTGGACGCGCTCATCGTGCGGGTGGGCGGGCTGGAGCGTCATCTGCGGCTGCTCAATCCCATGGAGCGAATTCGCATGCAGCGCCGTCAGTTGACCGTGCTCTGGAAGGATCTGACCCGATGGGCTGATCGGCGCCTGGCGGTGTTGAACGGCGAACTGAAGGGTGCCGCCGGAAAGCTGGACTCCTTGAGTCCTCTCGCCATCCTGAGTCGAGGCTACAGCATCTGTATGCGGTTGCCCAGCCGGGAGATCGTGAAGGAGGGCGCCGGGCTGGTTGCCGGCGACGAGGTGGAGGTGCGCCTGCACCGCGGGAGGCTGCTGTGCGACGTTCGCCAGGTCACAGGAGAGGCTTGACGGAGATGGACGTGGAAGAGGTCCGATTCGAGGAGGCGCTGAAGCAGCTTGAGGCGATCGTGTCCCGCCTCGAGCTGGGAGACCTCCCTCTCGAGGAGGCCCTCTCGATCTTCGAGGAGGGAATTCGCGTCACCAAGCTCTGTTCGCAGCGGTTGAGCGAGGCGGAGCGGCGGGTGAATATCCTGGTGCGAAACGCCGACTCTGCTACGGGCGAGCTTGAGGAACGCCCCTTTCCTGTTACTTCGATAGACTCAGTACGCAGCCTGAGCGAAGTCGAAGCCTGCGCTGAGCCAAGTCGAAGCGGGCCTGCCCTGAGCCCTGCCGAAGGGGAGGAGGAGGCTGGGGAGGGGCAATGAGGTGTCGTCCTTGACGCCGGAGGCGCTGGCGCGATACCTGGAGGAGCGGCGGCTTCAGGTCGATGCGGCGCTGGGACGATATCTGCCAGAGGCAGGCGACCACCCGAAGGAGATCCACGAAGCGGTTCGATATAGTGTGTTCGCGGGCGGCAAACGACTACGGCCGATTCTGGTCCTGGCCGCTGCGGAGGCCGCAGGCGGGCAGGTGGAGCATGCGCTCCCTGCCGCCGCCGCCATCGAGCTGATTCATACCTATTCGCTCATCCACGACGACCTGCCGGCCATGGACGACGATGATTTTCGGCGGGGGCGGCCGACCTGCCATAAGGTCTATGGCGAGGCGCTGGCGATCCTCGCGGGCGACGCGCTGCTCACCCAGGCATTTATCTTGCTTTCAGGAGAGCCATCCTCCCTTCGTGCCGACACGGTGGCCCGCCTCCGGGTGATCAACGAGATCGCCCAGGCCGCAGGCAGCAGGGGCATGGTCGGCGGCCAGGTGGTGGATATCCTGCAGGAGGATCGGGAGGTCGATCTGGCGACCCTCCTCTATCTTCACACGCATAAAACCGGATCGCTCATCCGCGCGTGCCTGCGCGTGGGCGGGATCATCTCATCGGCCGGATCCGAACAGATGGAGGCGCTCACCCGGTATGGCGACCGGATCGGTCTCGCCTTCCAGATCGTGGACGATATCCTTGACCTGGAAGGAAGTCTGGAGGCGCTTGGCAAGCGGGCAGGGAGCGACCTGCGCAAGAAGAAGGCCACATTCCCGGGCCTCCTAGGGCTTGAAGAGTCGCGGCAACGTGCTCGGTCCCTGGTGGCGGAGGCGAAGCACACCTTGAGTGTCTTCGGGGATCGGGGCACGGCGCTTGGGGCGATTGCCGACTACGTGGTTGCGCGACGGAGGTGATGCACTATCGCGGAGCTTGTCACTTCGATGGACTCAGTGCGCAGCTTGAGCTCAGTCGAAGGGCTTACTCAGCCTGTCCGCTCGGCCCCCACGGGTCCCGCAGGGAGAAAGCTCAAGCGGATTCGCCTGGATCTCGCTGTGCTGGAGCAGGGTCTGGCATCGAGCCGGGAGCGGGCCAGGGCACTTATCCTGGCCGGGAAGGTGCTCGTTGGCGACCGGGTCGTGGACAAGGCGGGAGCGCTGATCGCCGCAGACTCACGGATCACCCTTCGGACTGCCGAACACCCGTACGTGGGGCGCGGCGGAGTCAAGCTTCAGGGCGCGCTGGAGACGTTTGGCGTCACGGTCGGTGGGCGCATCTGCCTTGATCTGGGGGCTTCGACCGGGGGGTTCACTGACTGCTTGCTCCGACACGGCGCCGCCCGGGTCTATGCCGTTGACGTGGGACGCGGTCAGCTCGATCCGAAACTGAGGACTGATCCGAGGGTTGTGGTCATGGAGCGGACCCACGCGCGAACGCTCACGCCGGTCGACTTCCAGGAGCGGCCTGAGCTTGTCACCGTCGATCTCTCCTTCATCTCCTTCACGAAGATTCTTCCGGTCCTTCCGCTGCTGCTCGCAGGCTCCGGCGAAATCCTGGCTCTACTGAAACCCCAGTTCGAAGTTGGGAAGGGCGAAGTCGGAAAGGGTGGCGTGGTCCGTGATCCTGAGCAGCATCGCAGGGTCATCGCGACGGTCGGGCGCTTGGCGGTCGAGCTGGGGTTGCGGATCCTCGGGGCGGCTCCGTCCTGCCTGCTTGGGCCGAAGGGCAACCGCGAGTTCTTCATCCATCTGAGTCGTTTCGGGATAGGCCTTAACCCGGATCTGGTCGCCGACCTGGCAGTGAGGCAAAAAACATGAAGCGGATCGGGATCATCGCCAAGCCGCACAAACCAGAGGCCCGAACGATCCTTCGGGAGTTGCTTCCCTGGCTGGAGGGCAGGGGCGTTGAAGCGATCCTGGATGAAGACACGGCCGGGCTGACCGGGAAGCCGGGCGGTCGGCCGAAGGCCGATCTCCCCGGGCTCGTGGATCTTCTCCTCGTGTTGGGGGGTGACGGAACACTCCTGTCGGTGGCCCGCCTGGTGGGAGCCAGGGATGTGCCGATCCTCGGCATCAACCTGGGCGGCCTTGGCTTTCTGACCGAGGTGACCTTGGAGGAGACCCACGCGACCCTCGACGCGGTCTTCCGGGGGACCTACGGCGTCACCCAGCGGATTTTGCTGAGCGCCGCTCTGCGCCGACAGGGAGAGCGGATCGGCGAGTATATCGCGCTGAATGACGCCGTCATCAATAAGGGCACGCTGGCCCGCATGATCGAGTTGGAGATCCATATCGATGGCCAGTTTGTGACCACCTTGCGGGCCGATGGCCTGATCGTCTCGACCCCGACCGGCTCGACCGCCTATTGCCTGGCGGCGGGTGGCCCGATCGTCTACCCGACGCTCCGCGCCCTGGTACTTGCCCCGATCTGTCCCCACATGCTGACGTTTCGCCCGCTCGTCATCCCTGACACCGCAAAGGTGGAGATCGTTCAGGCGTCAGCCGATGAGAACGCCTATCTGACCCTGGACGGCCAGGTCGGCTTCACCCTCCGTCATCATGATGTGATCGAGGTGGGCCGTTCAGACCATACGATCACGCTTATCAAGGCTCCCGGGAAGAACTACTTTCAGATCCTTCGGGCCAAGCTCAAGTGGGGCCAACGGTGACGCCGTGCTCCGCGAATTGAGCATCACGAACTTTGCCTTGATCGACGAGCTGCACGTTGAGTTCGGCCCGGGGCTCAATGTCCTCACGGGCGAAACCGGCGCCGGCAAATCGATCATCATCGACGCGTTGGGGTTGGCCTTGGGGACAAGGGGTGAGGCGGAGCAGATACGCACCGGGGCCGAGGAGGGCAGGGTAGAGGCCGCCTTCGATCTGGATGACGAGGAGGCTCGCCGTCTGCTGGCGGAAGGCGGGATCGAGTGTCCGGCTGACGAGTTCCTGGTGGTCCGTCGTCACCTCCTGCGAGAGGGAAAGAGCAAGGCGTACCTGAACGGCCGTCTCACGTCTGCGGCGTCGCTTCGCGGCCTCGCCGAACTCCTGATCGAAGTCCATGGCCAGCACCAAGGGGCCCTCCTGACTCAGCCGCATCGCCAGCGCCTCCTGCTCGACGCCTATGCCGGGCTGGCCGGTGACGTGGCAGCCTTCCGCGCTCTCTACAGCCGGCGGCAGGCCCTTCGTGTGGAACTGGACTCCTTGGTGGCGGGGGAGCGGGAGAAGGCTCAGCGTCTCGACCTGCTTCAGCATCAGCGAGGGGAGATCGCTGCCGCCCGACTCATCGAGGGCGAGGATGAGGAGCTGATTCAGGAGCGGACGATCCTCGCCCATGCCGAGAAGTTGCATGCGGCGGCGCACCTTGGATACGAGGGGCTGTACGGGGAGGAGGGCTCGGTGGCGGGTCGCCTCGCCGCGATCCTGTCGAGACTCCGCGAGGCGCAGGCGATCGATCCCCGGTTGAAGGAGGTAGTGGATGCCTGCGAGGCCGGCATCGCCTCGGTCGAAGATGCGGCACGCCAGCTCAGGGACTACAGGGAGCGCGTGGCGTTTGACCCCGAGCGCCTGGAGCAGGTGGAGGTGCGGCTCCATGAGATCGGGAAATTGAAGCGGAAGTATGGCGCCTCGATCGCGGAGATCCTCAAGTTTGCGGCGTCGGCTGAAGAGGAGCTTCAGCACCTGACGCGCTCGGAAGAGCGTGGACAGGAGCTCGAACGGGAACTCGCGTCCGTGGAAGCCCTGCTACAACAGCAGGCGGCGGCCCTCACGGAAGGGCGCGCGGCCGCAGCCGGCCGATTGGCGGGAGCGGTGCGCCAGGAGCTGCAGGCCCTGAAGATGGACAAGGCGGCATTTGCCGTCCTTGTCAAGCCGCGCCAGGGGTCAGCGGGCGTTCGTCTGGAGCCCAGTGGGGCCGACGAGGTGGAGTTCCTGATCGCGCCGAACCCCGGCGAGGAGCTGAAACCGCTCAGCCGGATCGCCTCCGGTGGTGAGTTGTCCCGAGTGATGCTTGCCGTGAAGGCGATCCTCGCGGCCTCAGATCAAATCCCGACGCTGATCTTTGATGAGGTAGACGTCGGGATAGGCGGCGGGATGGCCGAGGTGGTCGGACAGAAGCTCTGGACTATTGCCAGGCAGCGACAGGTGCTCTCCATCACCCATCTTCCGCAGATCGCCGCGCTGGCCGATCGACATCTTGCGATCTCCAAGCGGGCGAAGGGGTCTCGGAGCGAAACCGCCGTGCGGGCGCTGGACGGGGAGGAGCGGGTCCGTGAGATCGCCAGGATGCTCGGGGCAAAGGAGAGGTCAGGAGGGACGCCCCTTCAACATGCCCAGGAGATCCTGGACGCCGGCAAGCGGTGGAAGGCAACGAAGCGCGGGCCGTCAGGACCCAAGACGTAGGATCTCGGGTCTCAGGTCTTGGGTATTGGAGCTCCGGGAAGGACCGACCTCTAGCATCCAAGACCTATAATCCACGATCTAAAATCAAAGAGCCTCCGTCCGACCAGCGCTACCCCAAATGGGGTAATTTATTCCCCATTTCGTTTAGATAGGTAGAAGCGTTGGTTCTCTCGACGCCTGATGTCGAAGGAAGGAAGTTGTAACTAGTTGGAGTTATTGTCTTTATCCTTTTTTCACTCGGGCTGAATGTTGGCATTCCGCTTGCTTAATTTGTAACGATGTAATAGTTTGTTCTTTCTCTTCGTAGAGGTGATCACGCTCGTAAGTCGAAACCGGAAGGGAGGTGATTCCGACTGATGCTAAGGAAACTGACGGTCCTGCTGATGGCAGCCCTCTTCAGCGTCTCCGTTGCTGGCCTGAGCTTTGCTGCTTCGCATGAGAAGAAGCCAGCCACGCCTGCCACTCCGGCCACGCCTGCGAAGAAGGAGGGCGCGGTCAATCCGTGTGCGGCCGAGACGAGCAAGAAGAAGAAGGCCAAGAAGAAAGTGGCCAAGAAGAAAGCGGCCAAGGATGAGAAAGGCATGACGATGGCCCCGGAGAAGCCGGCGCCTGCGAAGCCTGCCGCCGAGCCAGCGAAAAAGTAATCCCTCCGACCGCTCTTGGACGGCATAAAAGGCATCCCGCTTTAGGCGGGATGCCTTTTATTTTCTTGACAGTGGTTCACTGGTGGGATAGATATACGCTATCCCGCCAGAGTGAGGTGGGGCTGGGATCGCCTAGTTAGATCATGGATGTTGGATGGTGGGTCTTGGAAGCGCCGCATGGACACCTCAAGATCCAAGACCTTGCATCTACGATCTAATCAGGGCGGAAAGCAGGGAAAACGGTGATGTCCCGCACCTGAGATGGTTGGGACGAGGCCGTTGCTGCCCCGCAACTGTAAGCGGCGTTGAAATCTGCGAAAGGCCACTGGTGTAAGATCAGGGTATTAGGGTTTAGGGTATAGGGTAAACGCGAGGCGGATTGATCCTCCCTAGACCCTATACGCTCTACCCTCCACCCTGTACTTCACTGGGAAGGCGCAGAGAGTAAGACAAGCCGCGAGCCAGGAGACCTGCCCAGCCCCGAGGTGCTGAGGACCTTCCGAGGGGAAGGGCGGCCTTCTCGCGCATTCGATCTATCGGGGCGCGGGTTCGTCATCCGGTTTAGGGACGGTTACCCTAATCCTTCTCGGAGGATTAGGGTTTTTTATTCTCCCGGAGGGCTGTGTGCGGATCTGCTCCTTGCTGCCGAGTGCCACCGAGATCGTCTATGCCTTGGGCCTGGGCGACCAGCTCTACGGCGTCAGTCACGAGTGTGATTATCCGCCTGAGGCCGCAGCCAAACCGACCCTGATTCGGTCCGCCTTCGATCAATCGTCGCTCAGCAGCCTCGAGATCGACCACGCGGTGATGAAGCGGCTTCGAAGTGGCGAGGGGGTCTACACGATCGACCTGGACCTCCTGCGGCAGGCCGAACCGGACCTGATACTGACGCAGGAGCTGTGCGATGTCTGCGCCGTTCCGTACAGCGAGGTCAAGCGGGCAGTCGATCAGCTCGTTAGCCAGCCGCGTCTGCTTCCTCTCTCTCCCTCCCTGTTGGGCGATGTCCTCCAGGACATCAGCCGGGTGGGGGAGGCGACCGGAAGAGAAGAGCAAGCCGCGTTCCTGGTGCGTTGCCTTCGGGAACGGATCGATCGAGTGGCCGCAAGGACGGCGACCGCCGCGGAGCGGCCGGCCACCTTCTGCCTGGAGTGGGCCGATCCCCTCTATGTCGCGGGCCACTGGATTCCAGAGGTGGTGGAGGTGGCGGGGGGCATCGACGGTTTGGGGATGAAGGGGAAGCCGTCCGTCCGGATCGAGTGGGAACGGGTGGTAGGCTATGCTCCGGAGGTTGTCATCCTGATGCCGTGCGGTTTCGATGTGGAGCGGGCTGTCAAGGAGATGCCGCTTCTTACGAGGCTGTCGGGGTGGTCAGATCTCCCTGCTGTACAGCGGGGACAGGTCTACGCGGTCAACGCAACCGCCTATTTCAGCCGCTCGGGCCCTCGTCTCGTCGATGGTCTCGAGCTGGTGGCGAAGATTCTCCACCCCGAGCTGTTTCCCGGAGCGATTCCGGGCGAAGCGGCGAGGCGGGTCGTCTGACATGCCCGCCAAGGCACTCATGATCCAGGGCACCGCCTCCAATGTGGGGAAGAGCCTTCTGTGCACCGCCCTCTGTCGCCTTTTTTCCAGGGATGGGTACACTGTGGCGCCGTTCAAGGCGCAGAATATGGCCCTGAACTCATTCTCCACCGCGGATGGAGAGGAGATCGGTCGCTCCCAGGCGGTGCAGGCCGAAGCTGCGGGCGTCAGGCCGCTGGTGGAGATGAACCCGATTCTCCTGAAGCCGGACGCCAGGGCCGGCTGCCAGGTCGTTGTCATGGGGCGGCCACTGGGCCTGATGTCGCCCGAGCGGTACGAGACGTTCAAGGACCATGCCTTCGGTGTCATTGAAGAGGCGTTCGGTCGCCTTGCCGCCTCGCACGACCTTATAGTCATCGAGGGGGCTGGCAGCCCGGTTGAAATGAACCTGAAGGACCGGGATCTCGCCAACATGCGTGTGGCGGCGATGGCGAATGCGCCCGTGCTCCTGGTGGGCGACATCGACCGTGGCGGGCTTTTTGCCGCCATCATCGGGACGATGGCGTTGCTCACCGACCAGGAACGTCGATTGATGAAAGGTTTTGTCGTCAACAGATTCCGCGGTGACCTCGAGCTGCTTCGACCAGGACTGCGCTTTATCGAGGCCGAGACGGGTCGCCCGGTCCTCGGGGTCATCCCGTACCTCGATGACCTGCCATTCCCGGCGGAGGACAGCCTTGCGAGAGTTCGTTGGCCTGCAGAAGGTCCCGGTCACACGCAACTTCGGATCGGCGTCATGGCGCTTCCTCACCTCTCGAATGACACCGATTTCGATCTCCTGGCTCGGGAGCCAGGCGTCTCTCTCAGATTTCTTGATCGCCCGGAGGAAGCCGCTGAGGTCGATCTCCTCATCCTGCCCGGCAGCAAGAACACCATCGATGATCTCGAGTACCTCCGGACCCGGGGTTTCGAGTCGGCCATTCAGGACCATCGGCGACGAGGCGGCGCGGTGGTCGGAATCTGCGGTGGCTATCAGATGCTTGGGCACCTGATTCGTGATCCATGTGGAGTCGAGGGCGAGATCAGGGAGGCGAAGGGGTTTGGCCTCCTGGATGTCTCGACGACACTCACCAGGGAGAAGCGAGTAGCTCAGGTCCGGGCAGTCCCATGCAATCATCTGGGGTGGCAGGTGAGCCCGCCGCTTGAGGGGTACGAGGTCCATCTCGGGGAGACCATGTTGGGCGAGCGCGCCCTGCCGATGTTCCGACTCCTCGGGGATGGTGGGGTGTCGGCCGAGCGCCTGGACGGCGCCGTCTCCAGCGATCGGATCGTTTGGGGAACCTATCTGCATGGACTGTTCGACCACCCGGGCCTCCGACGCCAACTCCTGAACGCCCTTCGCCGGCGCAAGGGGCTCGTGCCCCTGGAGGGCCCGCTTGGCGACAGGGGCGTGTCGTTCCGATCGGCGCTCTACGACCGGCTGGAGGAGGTGGTCAGAAGCCATCTCGATCTATCGCTTCTGTACGAGATCGTCGGGTTGCACATGCCGACCAGGAAAGGGGGTGAGAGAGGCGCGCAGCCGCGCGTAAGTTGAGAACTGGGTGCCCCTGGATGTAAGGGAAGCTGGAGCGTCCCGCCGCGATGAGCGGCGGGGCAGAGCCAGCACGGTCCCGCCACTGTGAGTGGGGAGCCACCCTGCACGACGCCACTGTGCTGAGCTTGTCGAAGCATGGGAAGGCGCAGGGCCGGCAGCGATCCACGAGTCAGGAGACCTATCCAGGGGAAGAGTGAGTGCGCACTACCTTCGCGGATGAGGGGGCGGACGATGAAACGCTGGACAGGGTTACTCAGTGGATGTTTGGGGGCAGTGGTTCTGTGGATCTTCGGGTCGGGTGGCGCGTCAGGGCAGATGATTGGGTTGGCTCCAGAGGAGCCCCTGGAGCTTGGACAGGTGGTGGTGACCGCCACCAAAACAGAAGTTCCCTTGAAGAACGTCGCGGCGTCGGTCACGGTGATCACCAAAGAGGAGATCCAGGCGCGTCAAGCGACCGAGATATCAAGCCTGCTCCGGGAGGTCCCAGGGCTGAACGTCACCCAGCAGGGCAGCCGGGGCAGCACCACCACGGTGTTTCCGAGGGGCGGCGAGTCCAACTTCAACCTGGTCCTCATCGACGGGATGAAGGTCAACGATGCCGGCGGGTTCTTCGACTTCGGCGATCTGAGCACCGACAACATCGAGCGGATCGAGATCATCCGGGGGCCACACAGCGCGCTCTATGGCGCTGACGCGATGGGATCGGTGATCCAAATCTTCACCAAGAAAGGGAAGGGGGCACCGCGTATCGAGGGCTCTTTCGCTGGTGGGAACCTGAACACGTTCGAAGAGAAGGTGAATCTTAGCGGGGGTGCCGGGCAAGTCGGTTACTCGCTGGGCGTAGCTAGGACCGACACCAATGGGAGCCTCCCGATCAACAACGCATTTCGTGAGACAACCGTCAGCGGCCGACTCGACTACGCCATTGAGAAAGCGCTCGATCTGAGCTTCACGGCCAGGTACACCGACAGCCTTTTCGAGTTCCCCACCGGCGGTGCGGGCGACCGGTTTGGCCCGCTCGATCCGCACCAATTCAGCGATCGGCAGCGAGTGGTCCTGAGCGGGAGGGCCAATCACTCGCTCGCTCCTTGGTGGCAACAGACCTTCCAGCTCGGTTGGTACCAGCAAGATTTCGCCAGCAAGGATCAGTTTGACCCGTGCTGCGACTTCGCCACGTTGCAGAGCAGGAATGAGGAGCGACGCTTCTCGTTAGACTACTTCTGGAACCTGACTGCCCCGACGGTTCTCGGTATCTCCAATCTGGTGACGGCGGGCATCGGCTACGAATGGGAGGGGTTCGATCAGCGCACCGACGGCACCGATACCCCGTTTCCATTCTCGTCCTCAAACAACGATAGTCGGGACAACAAGGCGTTCTACCTCCAGGATCAGATTGAGTGGCAGAAGCGGCTCTTCTTGACCGCCGGTTTTCGAGTGGACGACAATACCAAATTCGGGACCGAGGTCACCCCACGATTCTCGGCGGCCTACGTCGTCCCGGTCAGTGAAACCAAGATTCGTGCGAGCTACGGTGAAGGGATCAAGGCGCCGAGCTTCATCGAAAACTTCGGCACCGGGAGCCCGTTTGTCGTCGGTAACCCGAATCTACGGCCGGAGCAGTCCAGGAGCTGGGAGATCGGGTTCGATCAGCCGGTGCTAAAAGGCCTGGCCGACCTCTCCGTTACCTATTTTAATCAGCGTTTCACGGACCTGATCGCCTTCGTTGGCGGCTCGCCGAGCTTCGAGAACGTCCAAAAGGCCAAAGCCGAGGGGGTCGAGTTCGCCGTCAAAATCCGGCCGGGCTACGGGCTGACGATTGGCGGTACGTACACTTTCCTGGAGACAAAGGTGCTCGAGAACGAAACTGGAGGGACCGAGCTGGTCGTCGGCGAACCGCTGGTCCGTCGGCCAGCGCACAGCGGATCGCTGACGATCGATCAGATCTGGGACCCGCTGCACGCGACGCTGACTGTGACCTTTATTGGTGACCGGCAGGACCTCGATTTCCGTACCTTCCCGGCCCCACGGGTGACCAATCCCGGTTACACCACGGTCGATCTTGTTGCATCTTACCGGCTGCTCACGGACCGGCTCCATCTGCGGGAGCTGACGGCGTTCGGAAAGATCCTGAACCTCTTCGACGAAAAGTACGAGCAGGTTTTCGGCTTCTCCTCCCCAGGGACCACCTTTCTGCTGGGCCTGAAGGGAAGCCTATGACATACAGGGCGTGGCCGGTGTTTGTCGCGTTATTGCTCGCGGCGGCCGTCCCCACAGGCGCAGCCACCCTCACGCTCCTCGATGATGTCGGGCGGTCCGTGGTCATGAACGGGCCGCCCGACCGGATCGTGGCGTTGGCGCCCAGCAACACCGAGATCCTGTTCGCGCTTGGAGCTGAGGATCGGATCGTGGCGGTCGATCAGTGGAGCGACCACCCGCCTGCCGCGAAGACGAGGCCGAGGATTTCTCCGTTCAGTCCCAGCCTGGAGCAGATCGTCAAGCTCCGGCCGGATCTGATCCTGGCGGCCCAGGGCAGTGCTGAGCCGGTTTTGCCGCTTGATCGGCAGGGCGTGAAGATACTGGTGCTCGCGCCGCGAACGTTGGAAGATGTCTACCGGAACATCCTGCTGATCGGACGGATCGTGGAGGCAGAGGGGCGGGCGAAGCGTCTGGTCGATGCGATGCGCCGGCGCGTTGCGGCGGTCCTGGCGAAGGTGCGGGGGGCTCCACGTCCAAAGGTGTTCGTGGAGCTCGACGCGACCGACCCGATCCGCCCATTCACCGCGGGCCCCGGCTCGTTCGTCGATCTCCTGGTACAGCTTGCCGGCGGGGTGAATATCGCCGCATCCTCCCGGACCGCCTGGCCTCAGTTCAGCCTGGAAGAGCTATTGAGGGCTGACCCCGATATGATCATCCTGGCCGATGAGCTCGTTACCATGAACCCGCAGACCCCACAGACGGTGGCCCGCCGACCCGGATGGAGCCTCTTGCGGGCCGTCGGTCGGGGGGCGATCTATTCGATCAACGCTGAACTGATCAGTCGCCCGGGTCCCAGGATCGTCGAAGGGCTCGAGCTGATGGCCAGGCGCCTCCACCCGGACCGATTCAGATGACGGGGATTCAGGTTCCTCGAGTGGTGATCGGGGGAACCACGAGCGGCGTCGGCAAGACGACGATTGCGGTCGGCGTGATGGCGGCGCTTGTGCGCCGCGGCCTCAACGTCCAGCCTTACAAGGTCGGCCCCGACTACATCGACCCCAGCTACCATGCGGTCGCTGCCGGCCGGCCTTCTCGCAATCTGGATGCCTGGATGCTCTCCGAGGCGACCGTCCTCGAGCTGTTCGCTCGTTCGAGCGTGGGGGCCGACATCGCCTTGATTGAAGGGGTGATGGGACTCTTCGATGGTCTGAGCGGCCTGGACGAGGCCGGCAGCACCGCGCAGATGGCAAAGGTGCTCAGGGCGCCGGTCCTGCTGGTGCTGGACGTGAGCCGGACGGCTCGAAGCGCCGCCGCAATGGCCCTGGGCTATGCCAGACTGGACCCCGGGGTGAGGCTGGCCGGGATCATCCTGAACCGGGTCGCGGGACCGCGGCATCGCGACTGGACCAAGGAGGCGGTCGAGGGGCTGACGGGTCTGCCGGTGCTGGGCGCGCTGCCGGAGGTCCCGGACCTCGCGCTGCCGGAACGCCATCTGGGTCTGGTCCCGGCGACAGAGCGCCAACCCCTCGACGCCTTCCTGGAACGGTTGGTCCCGATTATCGAAGGACATCTCGATCTGGATCGGTTGATCGCGCTGGCCGTACAGGCCGAGCCGGTGCCGCTTGCATCGGCTTCACTGTTCAAGATCGAGGTCCCGACCCGTCCGGTCAGAATCGCTGTAGCACAAGACGAAGCCTTTTCATTCTACTACGCCGACGGGCTGGACCTGCTCACCGCGGCCGGGGCCGACCTGGTCCGCTTCAGCCCGATTCACGATGCCTCGCTCCCATCCGGCGCGCAAGGGCTCTACATCGGAGGAGGCTTCCCCGAGCTGTTCGGCGACCAGCTCGAGGCGAACGGGCGGATGCGACGGGAGATTCTGGAGAGTGCCCGCGATGGGATGCCGATCTATGCCGAGTGCGGCGGCCTGATGTACTTGACCGAAGCGATCGTTGACTTCGACGGAACAACCTTTCCGATGGTCGGGGCTGTTCCAGGACGAGCGGTGATGGAGCGGGGGAGACTGCGGATCGGCTATGTCGAGGTCGAGCCGTTGGGTGAGAATATCCTGGCCGGGCCGGGAACGCGGCTGCGCGGCCACGAGTTTCACTGCGCGCGGTGGGACGGCGGGGGATCGGCGAGGCCTGCGTACAGGATCCTCAACCTGGACGGACGGTCGGAGGGGTACCAGTGGGGCAACCTGCTGGCGACGTTTGTCCACCTGCATCTGGCGACCGACCCAAGCCTGGCCGGTCGCTTCGTGGCCTCATGCGCCCGCTATCCGGGGAGGCGGGGTGGCCTGTGAATGATCGTGCGAGGGGCAGCATACGAGAAGAGAAGCAAGATCCACATCTCGGCATGAGCGCTATGTCGGACCCCGCACGCCGCACCTCGGACTTCGCACCCCGCACCTCGCACGCTTCTCAGCGCACCCCGCACCTCGCATTTCGGACCTACGTGGGCCTCTCGATCTTCCTCCTGCTGGCGTTTCTGATCGGTGTCATGCAGGGCGCGGTCCTTCTGTCGCCGGTTACCATCCTCAAGATCCTGCTCAAGTGGGCCGGCGTGTCCGTCGGAACGGTGACCTGGTTGCCCGCCGACGAGACGATCCTCCTTCAGCTCCGCCTGCCGAGAGTGCTGGGCGGGGCGCTGGTGGGCGCCGCGCTGGCGACGGCCGGCGTACTCTTTCAGGGGTTGCTTCGCAACCCGCTTGCTGACCCCTACATTATCGGCACGTCTGCCGGAGCGGGCTTCGCCGCGACGGTTGCCATGCTTCTCTTACCTCCGGCCTCTGTTCTCGGCTTCGGGTCGGTGGCGCTCTCGGCATTCGTCGGCGGCCTGTTCGCAGTGCTGCTGGTGTACCGGCTTGCGCGGGTCAGCGGGCAGATGTCGGTCGTGAGCCTGCTGCTCGCCGGAGTCGTCGTCAATACCGTTCTCGGGTACCTAGGCTCCTTGACCATCTTTCTTTTCGAGGGGAGCGAATTTCAGCTCCGCCGGGTCTTCACCTGGCTTATGGGCGGTATCGCGATCCACGACCCACGGCAATTGTGGGTGGTGGGTCCGATCATCGTCTGCGGGATCGCTGTCGCCTGCGGCTTCGCGAACTCCCTGAACGCCCTG
Source organism: Candidatus Methylomirabilota bacterium (assembly GCA_016207095.1). GTDB lineage: Bacteria > Methylomirabilota > Methylomirabilia > Methylomirabilales > Methylomirabilaceae > Methylomirabilis. The sequence goes on from JACQQF010000046.1 coordinate 51,013, forward strand.
GCGCTCGGCGAGGAGGGGGCCGTCGCGGTGGGCGTTGACCTTGACCGGGAGGCCAACAGGGTCATCGGGCTCGGCGCGCTGCTCACCGGCGCCGCTGTCAGCGTGAGCGGCCTGATCGGGTTCCTGGGGCTTGCCGTCCCTCACATCCTCCGTCTGGCAATCGGGCCGGAACACAGGCGGCTCTTGCCGGCCTCGGCGCTGGGCGGGGCGGCCCTCCTGATCCTGGCGGATGCGGCCGCGCGCTCCGTCGTTGCCCCGGCCGAACTTCCCGTCGGGATCTTCACAGCCCTCCTCGGCGGACCTCTCTTCCTGTTCCTGCTTCGGCGAAACGGGCGGGAGCGAACGTGGCGGTGACGGCGGCGATGCATCTCGACGGGGTCGGGTTCGCCTATCCGACCGGCTTCGCCCTTGGTGGGATCGATCTGAGGATCGAGCAGGGAGAGATGGTTGCGGTCCTCGGGCCGAACGGCTCAGGCAAGACCACCCTCCTCAAGCTGATGCTGGGTATGCTTCATCCCGACGCGGGTGAGGTCCGCTTCAAGGGTCGCGTGCTGGGGGCGGTGAGGCGGCGAGAGCTGGCGCGGTCGATCGCCATGGTTCCACAGGAGATCGCTCTTTCGTTCACTATGACAACGGCAGAGGTGGCGTTGCTCGGGCGGACGCCGTATCTCCGCCGCTTCCGCGGTCCTAACCGCGAGGATCGAGAGGCGGTCGGGGCTGCGATGGCAGCCACCGACGTCCTTCCCTTTGCGGGCCGGCCATACGACGCGCTGTCGGGAGGCGAGCGCCAGCGCGTCATCCTTGCCATGGCGTTGGCGCAAGAGCCGCGGCTGCTGCTCCTCGACGAACCGACCCGGCACCTCGATCTCAGTCACCAACTCCGGATTCTGTCGCTGATCCACCGGTTCAACCGAGCGCGAGGCCTCACGGTGGTCTCGGCCATGCACGACCTCAATCTGTGCGCGCTCTATTTCGACCGCCTGATCCTCCTGTCGTCAGGCCGGGTGGTCGCTGACGGCCCTCCGGACAAGGTCATCCAGCCGGATCTCCTCAAGGAGGTCTTCGGCGTGACAGTACAGGTCGAGCCCCATCCCACGCGCCATATCCCCTGGATCACCATCCTGCCGGACGATCTGTAGGGGCACCTTCCACGAACAGGCCGCCCTCGCGTCATGAGATTGGGTAGTGGGTCAGTTTGCCAGAGATCCTTCACGGAGCTTGTCCTGAGACTCTTCGCTTTGCTCAGAGTGACAGTCGAAGGATTAAGGATGACAAGTCTCGCTAGTGTCATTCTGAGCGGAGCGAAGAATCTGAACTCCTGTCGCGCAATGACTCGCAAGTCTCAAACTGACCCACTACATGAGATTGTTGTCACTTTCACCCGACGACTGCCAACCGGGGCGGAGCAAGCGGGTCCCTGCGACCTTGACAAATGCGGCGCCGGAGGACTATTCTAGCCTTGAGCGCTGTCGCTCGTGATTGAGCAAACAGTTCCCCGAGTCGTCACAGAACTGGGGTGCCACGCCGCATCAGATGTTTGCCGAACGGTCGCAGTTCCAGACGTTCATCGCGCTGTCGGTCCTGGCCCATCTGTTCTTCGTTGGCCTGTTAGCCGTGGTGCGGGTCTCCGTCCCGTTTCCCTCCGAGCGTCCCCTTCGAGTTCGCCTCGTTCAGCAGCCGGCCCCGCAAGTGATCCGGCCTCCTGCTGAACCGCGGAATCTCGGCGAGTCTAGTGGGCGCGCACAGCGGCCGGCGCGGATCGAGGGTCCAGCGAGGACGCCGGACAGTTCCGGGATTCCAGGCCTGGAATCGCCGCCCGCTCGTTTGGCGATCCCACCCCAGCTTCCGCCACCCTCGCGGGTTCCTGCGGCCCCTTCGCCCCGCATGATCCCCACCCCACCGGTTGCGGCTGTGCCGCCTGCGTCGCCCCTGCTTGCCGAGGCGCCCCCACCCCCTTCTCCTCCGTCGGCTCGCGCGGTCCCCAGCCCGTCGATCCTACCGCCAGCCCGGCCCAGAGTGGCGAAGGCGCCCGTCGGGCCTGCCACAAAGGGTGAGTCGGCAGGCGAGCCCCGTGATGGGAAGGGCGCACGCACGCAGGGCCCCTCGCCGTCACTCAGCTCGGAGCGCGGCGGCAAGGGGAGTGCGCCACGCGCGGGTAGTGCTGAGCCGGAAGGGGCCAGAGGAGCGCGACCTGAGGCCGATCGCGCCGAGGGACCGACCCGTCCGTTCGACCTGAGAGGGCAGGTGGCCATGCTCTGGAAGAGCCTCGATCCCACCAAGTATCCTCACCAGGAGGCCGACACCGGAGAAGATGGTGACACCGGTTCTCCGACTGAGCGGACGATCTCGTTGGATAGCCAGGATTCCCGATACGCCTCCTACCTTCTTGGCGTCAAGCGCCGGATCGAGAGTCGGTGGGGGTATCCTGAGGGGGCTCGAGGGCTCACAGGGGATCTGCTGGTCACCTTCGCCATCACGCGCGATGGCCGCTTGACCGACCTCAACCTGACCGAAACCTCCGGGATCGCTCCGCTCGATAACGAGGCGATCCGGGCGATCAGGGAGGCGGCCCCGTTCGCTCCATTTCCCGAGCGGATGAAGTTCGAGCGCCTGAAGATCCGAGCGGCCTTCTATTACTATAACACCCGAGCCCGTGTCAGGGGGGAATGACCCCGCCTCTCCGAACCTTCTGCGAAACGGGGGGGAAAGGTTTTGACGGGGCGCCGGGCGCGTGGTATAAGCAATCCATGCCCACTTGGCACCAACCGGCAAGCCCTCCCCTGGCAGTTCTCGAGCGAGAGATGGCGGGGGTCTTCGCCATCACCGAGTCGCAGCCGTACGACGGGACCGTCCGCTTTACGGGAAGGTTGTTGATCGATCCCGCGACGGCACTCGCCGTCCTGACGGCTCGGTTGGGCCCGCATGGCTACTACCCGCTGATCAGAAGCGAAGAAGAGCTGGCGGTTGTCCCGGCGGCTCATCCGCGGGAGCACGCCGGTTCTCGCCCGTGGGTGAACGTCCTCCTCCTTCTGGCCACCCTGGTCACCACCGTGTTCGTGGGTGCCACCAACCGCGGCGCCGATCCCTTCGACAATCCATGGAGCCTTGTGCTGGGGCTGCCGTTCGCGGTCACGCTTCTGTCGATCCTTGGCGTCCACGAGCTGGGGCACTACTTTACCGCTCGCCGATACGGTATCACCGTGACCCTTCCCTACTTTATCCCCGCCCCGGTCGGGCTCGGGACGTTCGGGGCGTTCATCAAGATGAAGTCGCCGGTCACCGATCGCCAGGCCCTCTTTGATGTGGGGATCGCCGGGCCCCTCGCGGGTCTCTGCCTGGCGCTGCCGGCCATCGTGGTGGGGCTCTCCTGGTCGGAGCTGGTGCCCGAGGCGTCGGCCCGTCAGGTTGGGATCATGCTGGGGACCCCGCTCTTGTTCTCTCTCCTCCAGTGGGTCACACTGGGATCGCTCCCGCAGGGTGCTGACCTCCTGCTTCACCCGGTGGCATTTGCCGGCTGGATCGGTCTCCTCGTGACGGCGCTCAATCTCCTGCCGATTGGGCAATTAGATGGCGGCCACATGGCCTACGCGCTCGTGGGGAGGCATCACCGCAAGGTGGCGATCTTCACCCTGTTGACGCTTGCGGGCATGGGGATCGCCTACTGGCCCGGCTGGCTGTTCTGGGCAGGCCTTTCATTGATCCTTGGACTGAAACACCCGCCGCCCCTGGACGACCTGACCCCTCTGGATGAACGGAGGAGGCTTGTGGGCTTCCTCTCTCTGGGGCTCCTGCTGAGCTTGATCACCCCATCCCCCTTCAGCTTCCCTTCACCGTAGGTGCTCTCTCAGTCAAGACCCTGCCCCGATCAGATTGACGCGCTTCGGACCGATCGGCTTCGACGGCTGATCGGCCTGGGCCGATGAACGGAGCCCCTCGTTCTGGAGGGTGGGGATACCGAGCTGTTCGGGAAGGCCCTGCAGAGGGCAGGCCATCGCGCATTCGGGCGCGCATGAGTCGCGCTTGACACTGTGAGCAATTCTGGTTATCTTCATTCGAACCGTCGGGGTCTCACGATCACAGAGAAGGAGGGCTGATGACCATGATGACCATGATGAGTGTGTTCTTTTTTGTGCTGTCCTCAATTACGCTGCTGTTTGGTGTGTTGGGGAGGTTGACCGAGCGTCCGGTCCTGGGGATCACGCCCAGGGCACTCCTCGATCTCACCCGCACGTGTCTTTTGTTTTCGATCGCGGCGAAACTGCTGCTCCGATAAGGGAGGGAAGGGCGATCCGTGAGGTCCTGTCACTTCGATCGCATGGGCTTGGCATGACGACACACCATTGGAAGGATCGTCGGGGAGTGGCCAAGGCGCGCAGCGAACGCTTACGCAGGGATGCGGTATGATTGCAGCGGGGAAGTGGCGGAAGGGGATGGTGAAACATCTCCTCTATCGCCTGTACGAGGGGCGGCTATTCCAGGAGGTGCAGGGGGGAGAACTGCCCCGGCACATCGGCCTGATCTTGGATGGGAATCGGCGGTATGCCAGAGCGCACGGCTACTCCAATATCCTGGAGGGGCATCGACGGGGTGCCGACAAGCTGGAGGAGGTGCTGAACTGGTGCGAGGAGCTCGAGATCAGGATGGTCACGGTGTGGATCTTCTCGACCGAAAACACGTCGCGGAGCCAGGAAGAGGTGGATGGCCTGTTGGAGCTGATTGAGAAAAAGATGTACGAGATCGCCCTGGATCCCAAGGTGCATCGCAAACGGATGCGAATCAGGGCCATCGGCAAGATGGAGCTTCTCCCCCCCTCCACGGTCAAGGCAATCAGGGAGGCAGAGGAGGCAACGCGAGAGTACGACGGCTTCTTTCTCAATGTGGCGGTCGGATATGGCGGGCGCCAGGAGATCGCGGATGCGGTGGCCGCCATGGTCAGGGACAAGTCGGAGAAATCGATCCCGCTGGACCGGATCATCGATGAGATCTCCATCGATGAGATCGGCAAATACCTCTACACCGATGATCTGCCCGATCCCGACCTGATTATCCGGACCAGCGGCGAGGTTCGATTGAGCGGCTTCCTTCTGTGGCAGAGCGTATACAGCGAGTACTACTTTTGCGACGCGTACTGGCCGGTCTTCAGAAAGATCGATTTTCTTCGGGCCATTCGGAGTTATCAGCAGCGCGAGCGCAGATTTGGGGCGTGAGAGAAGAGCGGTGCGGGGTGCCAGGCGCGCGCGGGCGTGGGAAGGATGGCTTGGCGGGGAAGCCGGAGATGATGGGGCGCGGCGATGCTCCGATTTCTGGTCAGGGTGGTGCTCTTGGCGACGGTGCTCTATGTGGGGGGAATAGTGGGGTTTCCCTATTACCAATACGTCATGATGAAGCGAGCGGTCGAGGAGGCCGCGGACGTCGGTCTCACCCGACTGGGAGGCATGCGACAGGGTACGTTGGGAGAAAGGATGGCGTCAGGAGACGTGACGGGGGCCGTGACCGTTCTGATGCAAGCTCGAGCGATTCGACTTGGCCTCGATCTGCCGGCGCAGGGCGTCCAGGTCGTGCTGGAGCCGGATCTCTTGCGTGTCTTAGCGAATTGGGAGGCGGAGGCCAAGCTTCCCGGCTACGCCCAGCGCTTTCAGTTTCGCGTCGAGGGGAGACGGATCCTGGTCCATTGATGATCGGAAAGGCGGCCTCAGAGCGTTGAGGAGGCAGGAGGGAGGGGGCATGGGACGGAACAGGGCGGTGATCGCGATGATGGCGTTGTGGCTATTGGTGCAGATGGGAGCGCCGTCCGGCGCCAAGGCCGAGGAGCCTCGCCGCGGGGCGGATATCGCGGCTGGCGCGATCAGCGCGCTTGCGACGATCTTTGCGTTCCCCGCACGGGTTGCCGCCTGCGTGGCGACGGTCGCCCTCGGAGGGGTGACCTACGGCCTCACGCTGGGCACCAGCGAGCTGCTGCGGCAGGAGATCGTCGCGGGCACGAACTACACCTGCGGGGGAAGGTTCTACATCACGCCGGAGGAGGTCAAGCAGTTCGCCAAGGAGCCGGAACGGCGAATGTGAGCCTCACCTCCCTGGCCTCACGGCCCGTCGTTCCGATCGAGAACAGACCGCGGGGCGATGCTCGCATGGAACGGCCATAATAGCCTCCTTAACCCCTTTGGGACGGTTGATGAACACGACATTGCGCCTCATCGTGCTCTCCGTTGCCCTGTGCATGGCACTCCCTGCTCAGGCCGCGGGCGAAGAGTTGACGAAATCGACGCCGGGGCAAAAGGCCCTGAGGGGCGCCACCAACCTCTCCCTCGGCCTGGTGCTTGAGTTACCCAGGACGATCTACTACGAGACGAAGGAGCAGGGTCCACTCCGAGGGATCCCCGCCGGCTTCCTCGCCGGTTTCGGCTTGGGGCTGATGCGAACCGCGGTCGGGGCCTACGAGCTCCTCACCTTTCCAATCGCGCTCCCCGACGATTACAAGCCGATTCTCAGCCCTCAGTTCCCCTTCGAGCAGGGCCGTACGAAGGTGTCGCCTGCCCTGATCGAGCGCCCGAAAGAGGCCACCCAGCCTTAGCGTCATGACTCTTGGGTGCCCCGCCATGGTACCCCAGATTTCACCACGTTTCTCCCGTTCCGCCCCTTGACCCCTGACGTTCGAATACCTATACTGAGACAACAGCAAGTTTTCTAATCTTCTAAGTGAGATGCTATGGGAGGAGCCGCGGTGCCACTGGTCAAGATCAAACAGAAATACCAGGTGACGCTGCCCGCCTCCGTTCGCAAAAAAGTTAAGGTCGCGGTAGGAGATCTCCTGGAAGCCCGGGTGCGCGGCAAGACAAGCACCCTGACCCCGAAGATGGCCATTGATCGTGATATTGACCTTGCGCTCGAGGATTTCAAGCGGGGTCGCTTCATCGGCCCATTCCGCACCGCCAAGGCTGCCATCCGCGCCCTCCGCCGCGCGGCAAAATGAAGGCGGCGTTCTCCCAACGATTCACCCATCAGTACAAAGCCCTCTCCCCTGAGCGCAAGGCCAAGTTCGACAAGCAGCTTGGCTTTCTTTGTCCAACTTGCAGCACCCTTCGCTCCGGGCTAAGAAGTACGACGAAGCCCGCGATGTCTGGCAGGGGCGCGTGGATGAGGACTACCGCTTCTACTTCAAGATCGAGGGAGACACCTACCGGATCCTCGCTATTCGCCACCACCCGAAATAGCCACGCCGGTTCGGCGGCACACGCCAGAGGAGGTTTTGGGACTCGGAAGGGCAGGAGAAGTGCTTAACGAGATCGAAGAAATGTTAGTCTCAAAATTCGACTGGTCTGCCAGGGACGCGCGCGAGACCATTCCCCCCCATTTCAATACCAGCACCCGAAACAAAAAGGGCCTCAGGAAACCGAGGCCTGCGAGTTCTTGAGTATGTGTTGTGCCGAAGCGGGGACTCGAACCCCGATGAGCGCACGCTCACTGCGCCCTGAAGGGGGGGTTGGGCATCTCGCACGCCGACACGCATGGTGACCCGAACCTGATAATTATTTGGGCCGCTTTGAGAGCCACGGGGTAAAGTCGATGGTCCCGATTGCGGTGTCGCAGCTCGGCTGGTTGGGACCTTCCTTGCAGCCCCACCAGTTGTTTTCCGCGTTGACGCTGGTGTCGGGCATACCATCGGCGCCAGTGCCGTTGCGTTTGATCACATTGTTATGAGCGTAGCTGTGGCCTGCCCGCCTCCGCTCGCGCAATCGTTGAAGATGCTAACGAAGAGTTCGCAATGTTGCTCAACATACACGCCGGTGTTGAAGCGCCGGATCACGTTATCCGTGAACGAAGCCGAGACGTCGTTGGCGCCGAAGCCGAGCCGATCCGTCGAGACGATCACGCCGAAGCTGTTCGATGTATCGCTGCTCGATGCGCCGGCGCCGTTCAAATGGTTGTCCGTGAATAGGATCGTCACCGGGTTCCCCTGTCCGAACGCAGCCAGGCCAACCGTGCAGCCGTGAATCTCGTTGTTTTTCACCACCGGGGCGATGTAGGGTACGAACACCCAGATGCCGTAGCCGTCGGTCTGGCAGTGTGTGACCGTGTTGTCCTGGATCAGGTCGGCTGTCCCGCCCCCGTCGCCGGCGTTGTCGGTGTGCAGGCCGCTGGCCGAGTGGGTGACCGTGTTGTTCAGGAACTGGATGCCCGTTGAGTGGTTAGAAGAGATGGCGTCGTTTGCGAAAGACACCTTGTTGTCCTTCATCACGCCGGCCCCACCGAAGTTGAACATCGCGATCGAATTACTGTCTCCCTGGACGTTGGTTACGGTGTTGTCGTGGAAGTCAAAGGTCCCGCCACTGGAGGCGTAGATGCCCCGCAGGTAGATGTTCTTCATCGTAACGTTGGAGACCGTCAGGTCATTCCACACGCCTGTGAGATAATTCGTGATGATGCCGTTGCGGGCGTCGAGATCGGCGTCGCCCCGGATGATGCCGCTGGTCAGGCTTGGGTTGTCGCCGTCGAGGGTGAACCCATCGATGGTCACGTTGTCGGCCTCCACCAAGATGATGTTGCTGGCGGCGCCTCCGCACAGTGACGAGCCGGGACACGGGTTCGCGTTCGAGATGGCCGGTAAGATCGTCACCTTCTTAGGATCGTCACCGTCTCTGTCTCGATGGTGACCTTCTCTTTTGTCCCGCCCCCTGTGTCTCTCCCCCTGGAGCGTCACTGATTTGTTGACCACCACGTTCTCGATGTAGGTGCCACCGCCCACGGCGACTGTGTCACCAGGTGTCGCCGCGTTGATCCCGGCCTGGATGCTCGCATACGGGCATCCCAACGGGCAAACTGCGACAGTGCCGCCCATAGCAGGAGAGGCTATGAGCGCGAGCGCTCCCGCGACCGTGCCGAGCGCAAAACCGAATATGCCGTTTCCCTTCATTTCTTCTCCATTTTCTGGGGAGCTTTTCAGCTCCGCCGAAATAGAGCTGTTATGAAAACGGTACCTCGCAACCTCCGCGGTTCTTTGCTTCCGAGCGCCACAAACACAACCGCCCTCTCAAGCACACTTACACAAAGTGGAGAACATCAAAATGATGATGGCCGCGATTCACCTCCGGCAATCGTTGCGCCAAAGGGGTTCATGCCGCTGTTTTCAATCCCTTCAGACCAAAGTCGCTAGCAATCCATTAATTAGCACGATCGTGTCAAGGCCTCATTCTTGGCCAAACACTGCAAGAGGTTGCCGCGCGCGGAGCGGACCGCGAGGGGAGCGCACAAGCGCGGCCCTGCGAGGGTGAACAGGGGGACGCGCCAAAGCGCGTGGATCAAGAGGCGACGGGCATGCCTACGGGCGTACAAGAGGGCATGGGGGTCGTGGGAATTCTGAGGAGTGGGAGCTAAGTATGTGATATGATGTGGTGCCGAAGCGGGGACTCGAACCCCGATGAGCATACGCTCACTGCGCCCTGAACGCAGCGCGTCTACCAATTCCGCCACTTCGGCATGTGCGGCGCGAATAAGGTGCGGAGATTATTTCTAAGGGGTCCACCCCGAAAAGTCAATGAAAAAGCGCGGGGAACGGGTCATGGAGTACGACAACGATCAGATGTGTTTCGTGTGCGGCAAGCGAAACGGAGACGGCTTGCAGCTTGACTTCGAGCTTGTCGGTGAGGGTGGCATCCGGACCGAGTTCACCCCGGCCAAGCGCTATCAGGGCTGGAAAGACATCGTTCATGGCGGGATCATCGCCACGATCCTGGATGAAGTCATGGTCAACGCCGCCTACCTTCGTAAGATCGTCGCAGTGAGTGCCAAGCTGGAGATCAAGCTCCGAAGGCCTGCCGCCGTCGGAGAACGGCTGATTTTCCACGGCCGGATTGTGAGGCAGGGTGCCAAGACGCTCAACGTGAAGGCTTGGGCCGAGCAGGAGAACGGAGATGTCGTGGCCGAGGCAACCGGCCTCCTGATGAAGGTGGGAGTGTTGAATGGGTGATGACGCGCGCCGGGTCATCACGCTGCTCACCGACTTCGGAGGGAGCGATCCCTTCGTCGGTGTGATGAAGGGCGTGATTCTCGAGATCAACCCCGACGCAGTCATCGTCGATCTGTATCACGGAACGACCGCGCACGACCCTTCAGAGGCCGCGTTCGTCCTGGTCACCTCCTACCGGTACTTTCCCAAAGGGACCATCCATGTTGCCGTGGTCGATCCGGGGGTTGGTGGGCCGCGCCGGCCGATCCTGGCCACCTGCGACGGCCACCTGTTCGTCGGCCCGGACAACGGTCTGCTTGGCCCGATCGCGGAGAGGGGTGGACCGTCGAGCGTGCGGGCGATCACGGCTGCCCGGTATTTTCTGCAACCTGTCAGCGCCACGTTTCACGGGCGCGACGTCTTCGCGCCGGTTGCGGGTCATCTCTCGCTTGGGGCCGAACCGGATCGGTTCGGGCACCCGATCGAGGATTATGTTCGTCTGACACTTCCCCGCCCGTCGCAACGCGGGGCGAGATCGATCACGGGAGAGATCCTTCACGTCGACCGCTTTGGCAACCTGGTGACCAACATCGCCGGGGGCGACCTCGAGCTCCTGGCCTCGGAACGTCCTATGACGTCGCTGGTGGTGCAGATCGCGGGCCGCACGGCCCCGATTGTTGCCTACTACGCCCAGGTCGCACCCGGCGCGCCGGGGGCGGTCATCGGCAGCGCCGACTATCTCGAGATCTTCGTGCATCAAGGTGACGCCTCTCGGCTCCTTCGCGTAGGTCGAGGAGCCGAGCTGGTGATCAGCAGTGAGAAAGCAGAACCTGGAGCGTGATACCCCGGCATCGATTCTCCAACCTTCCTCCACACCCCTCTCCGACAAGCTCGCCCTCAGCTTTCTTCTAAACCAGTGTCCCGAGTCAGAAATTCGGACCATAATGTTTCCCCTCCCCCTGAGATGGGGGAGGGCTTGGGTGGGGGTGAAGGCGGCAGATGCCTGATACTCACTCACCCTCCCCCACGCCCCCTCCCATCGAGGGAGGGGGGATTTCTTAAGTGAATTTGCGACTCAGGACACTAGTGCCGTTCCAACTATTTTCGCCGAATCAGTCAAGCCTCGCTGAAAGCGACATATGTGCTGCATAGCTCTCTTCCATTAGCCACAACAAGTGGAACGGCACTAGCAGGCGGTCGCGCTGGCCGAAGAGACGAGCGGGGTGTCCTGGGAAGGCCCGTCACGCCGCGCCAGGCGGATTGGATGAGACGGCCACGGGGCGTTCGGGCCGCTTTGACAATATCCGGAGCAGTGTGGTACGCTGTGTCATCTTGAGAGTGTGGCGTGACGATGGCGAGTGCATTTAAGCCTGACCACGAGAGGTTGGACAGAGTGGCGAAGGGATCGTTTCCAAGTTTTTACGAAGGGGTGTCAAACGACGCGCTCGGCGCCTACCTGAAGCGGATCGCTCAGGTTCCGCTCCTCAAGAAGGAGGAGGAGCTTGCCTTAGGCAGGGCGATCCAGCGGGGGGATGAAAAGGCCTTGAAGCGACTGGTTGAGGCCAACCTCCGCTTCGTGGTCAAGGTGGCGCTCCGCTATCGAGGGTGCGGTCTATCGCTGCTGGATCTCATCAACGACGGGAACATCGGCATGCTCGAGGCGGCGCGCCGTTACTCCCCGGAATATAACGTGAAGTTCATCACCTATGCCGTGTGGTGGATCCGGCAGGCGATCATGCAGGCGTGTGCCTCGGGCGGAGGGGCGGTGAAGCTTCCGCTCCGCAAGGCCCGCCTCGCATCCCAGGTGAGCGACATCCGCGCCGATCTCTCCCAGCAGTTGCAATCCACGCCGACCGACTCGGAGGTCGCAGAGGAGCTGGACGTTCCCGCGAGCGACCTGGAGGGGGCATTGCACCGTGGAGGACGGCCGGCATTTCTCAGCGATGAGATCGGCCTGGAACAGCGGATTGGGATGGAGTTGTACGAGTCGAGGCAGATTCCTCCCGCTGACTACGAGCTGATCCGAAGCTCATTCCGTGAAGAGGTGGAGCGGATGCTGGCGAGGCTGCAACCGAGAGAGCGGCTCATTATTGAGCTGCGCTTCGGCTTGGGAGTGGACGATTCGATGACCCTGGAGGGTGTCGGCAAGCGGCTCCACCTATCACGGGAGCGGGTGCGCCAGATCGAAGAGCGCGCCAAGCAGAAATTGCGGGTGATGGCCAAATCCAGACACCTTAAAGATTACTTGAATTAACTCGTCTAAGTGGTTACAATTAATAGTAAATCTATCGTTCTATTGGAACGTAAGTGACGTGGCCTTGTTCGCGTCAGGACCGACAAGCCCTGACCCTCCGATGAGGATCGGGGCTTATCTGTTTCGGCCGGCAGCTCGTGGTGAGAGACGGTGAAGGCTGGCATCGTTGCCCCACGATCCCTCTGCTTCGTCGTCACCTCGCTGTTAAGTCTGATGATTTCAGGGGGATGCATGGCAGGCGGAAATGAGACCGCCGAGGTCGCGCGGCGGCGGATGGTGGAACAGCAACTGAGGGCGCGAGATATCTTCGATCCGAGGGTCCTCGCGGTCATGGGGAAGGTCCCGCGCCACCTCTTTGTTGAACGCTCTCTGGAGCCATTCGCCTACGAGGATCGTCCGCTGTCGATCGGGGAGGGGCAGACTATTTCTCAGCCCTACATCGTCGCGCTCATGACCCAATTGCTCCAGGTCCAGCCATCCCATCGGGTTCTTGAGGTCGGGACCGGCTCCGGCTACCAGGCGGCCGTGTTGGCCGAGCTGGCCGCCGATGTCTATACGATAGAGATCATTCCGTCACTTGCGGAAGCGGCCCGTGCCCGCCTGGAGGTCCTGGGGTATCGGAACGTTCATGTCCGGCAGGGGGACGGCTATGAGGGGTGGCGCGAGTTCGCTCCCTATGATGCGATCGTGGTCACTGCCGGGGCTCCGCAGGTCCCACCTCCGCTGATCGAGCAACTGCGCGAGGGTGGACGGATGGCGATCCCCGTGGGCGGAGCGATGATGACACAGGAGCTAATCCTCGGGGAGAAGAAGGGTGGCAGGTTCCAGACGCGGTCGGTTGCGCCGGTGCTGTTCGTGCCGCTGACGGGTAAGGGGGGCGGGCAGAACGGTAAATAGTTCAGGGTTCAGAGTTCACGGTCTGTACTGAGCAAAGTTGGTTTCCTGCTGTTCTGAACTGCATCCGTTACAACTATGAACTATGAACCATCCACTGTGAACGCCCTTTGTTTTTATGAACTGTGAACGCCTTTCGTTCTAGTGTGAACCCCATTCATGATCCCCCTCAGAGACAACATCCCCTCCAGCCGCACCCCTATCATTACCGTCGGTCTCATCGTCATCAATGTCCTGGTCTACCTGAATCAGCTCACGCTGCCGCCACGGGCGGCGGTCCGGTTCGTCTACCTCTATGGCCTGATCCCGTTCGAGATCACCGAAGGGCAGTTGTTGATTCAGCACCCTGTCCCGCTTTACGGGACCATCCTTACCTCGATGTTTGTCCACGGTGGCCTGTTCCACCTGGCCGGCAACATGCTCTACCTCTGGATCTTTGGCGACAACGTGGAAGACAGATTGGGGCGCTTTCGCTTCCTCCTTTTTTATCTCCTCTCTGGGCTGGCCGCCGCCGCGGCTCAGATCCTATCCGATCCCCATTCACAGATCCCGATGGTCGGGGCGAGTGGGGCGATCTCCGGGGTGCTCGGGGCGTATCTCCTCCTGTATCCCCATGCTCGCGTGGTGACGCTGGTGTTCTTCGGCTGGTTCGTGCGGGTCATCGAAATCCGTGCCCTCATTGTGTTGGGATTTTGGATCGTCGTTCAGTTGGCGAGCGGCTTGCTGACGTGGGGCGCTCAGGTTGGGGGTGTGGCCTGGTTTGCCCACGTCGGTGGGTTCGTGGCAGGCCTCGTCATGGTGATCCCGCTGAGGCGGCGCGCCGAAGGGCCTGACTGGGCAGGCCGCCTGTCCTGAGCAGAGCCTGTCCTGAGTCTTACCGAAGGATCGAAGGATCGAACGGCGAATGGTCCTGAGCCATCAGGAGTTCCATCGGCTGGTCTCGCAAGCGATCGCTTCGCTCCCGCCTGCGGTGGCTCAGCGGCTGGAGAACGTGGAGGTCGTTGTGGAGGATCGGCCCACCCGCGCGGAGTTGGCCATGGCGGGGGTTGAGCCACCGGGGACGCTCTTCGGCCTGTACACCGGCACCCCGCTTACGGAGCGAGACAGCTCGTACGGGATGGTCTTGCCTGATAAGATCACCCTCTATCAGCGGTCGATCGAAGAGGCCTGTCGGACCGGGGGTGAGGTGCGTGAGCAGATCCGCATCACCCTCATGCACGAGATCGGGCATTATTTCGGGTTGTCTGAGGAGGAACTGGAGGAGGCCGGATTTGAGTAGTGCCGAGCCAAGTAACGTCGCCTAGCGGCGAGGCTTCACCCTGGGGCACTCCCTGCGACGTACCCGGGAACGTACGTCTCGATCGGCCCCAGGGGCCGCGCCTTGCTATGCTTGTTCCTTGACTCAGCATAGTCCTCTGAACCGGGGGATTAGTTGAAACGGCAACTAGTGTCCTGAGTCGCAAATTCACTTCAGAAATTCCCCCTCCCTCGACGGGAGGGGACGTGGGGGAGGGTGAGTGAGTATCAGGCATCTGCCGTCTTCACCCCCACCCAAGCCCTCCCCCATCTAAGGGGGAGGGGAAAAACTATGGTCCGGATTTCTGACTCGGGACACTAGCGCGGCTCACGGGGCGGCCAGTGATGGGGGAAAATGACGTCTCGTTTGCGCCTGAAAAGCCTTGACACCCCCGAGGAACCCCGCTAAGATCGCGCCGTTCTTGCGTTTATAGGGAAAGCTGAGGAGGATCAATGGCGCCGAGGGGACGACGTGGAGAGGCCAGATTTTATGAGCTGTACTGCATCGTGTGCGGAAAGACCTGCACCGAGCAGGAGAGCAGCACCCGTTGCCCGAGCTGCGGCAAGCCGCTGGCCGTGCGCTACGACTATGCGCACATCAGGGCCCGCCTGAACCGATACTCGCTCAAGACCTCACCGATCAAGGCCCTCAAGTACCTTGACTTCTACCCGATCCTGAACCTGGACCTGGTCGTCTCGCTGGATGAAGGCGGGACGCCGCTCTACCGCTGCCACCGGCTGGCGGAGGAGTTGGGGTTCAAGCAACTCTATATCAAGAATGAGGGGCTGAATCCCACCGGCGTCTTCAAGGACCGGGGGACGTTGGTGGAGATCACGAAGGCCAAGGAACAGGGGGCCAAGGCGATCTGCGTTGCCTCGACCGGGAACATGGCCGGCTCTGTCGCCGCCTATGCGTCGATCGCCGGGTTGCCCTGCTATGTGACGGTGCCGGAAGGGACCCCGATCGGCAAGATGTCTCAAGCCCTCTCGTACGGCGCGAGGGTCCTCCAGGTGCGGGGGACCTACAACGACGCGGCGTCGCTGGCGGAGCAGATGAGCCGGCGCTACGGGTACTATCTGGCGGGTGATTATGCCTTCCGGGTCGAGGGGCAGAAATCACAGGCGTTCGAGATCGTGGAGCAGCTCGAGTGGCAGGCCCCATCCGTCGTCATCGTCCCCATGGGCTGCGGGACGAATATCGCCGCGCTCTGGAAGGGATTCAAGGAGTTCCACGAGATGGACTTGATCTCGTCACTGCCCAGGATGATCGGTGTCCAGGCGGTTGGCTGCCAACCGATCGTGGCCGCGTTCAACCAGGGCCGGGATGAGATCGTGCCGGTGCAGAAGCCGGAGTCCGTCGCCTCGGCGCTGATGGCGGGCGATCCACTGGACGGACTGAAGGCGCTGGCCGTGTTCCGCGAATCGGGTGGCTGCGCACTCTCGCTGACCGACAGCGAGATCCTGCATGCGCAGCAGCAGATCGCGCGCCAGGAGTCGATCTTCCTCGAGCCGTCCGGTGCGCTCCCGGTCGGAGCGCTGACGCCGCTGCTGACCAGCGGGCGCGTGAGGTCGGACGAGTCGGTCGTCTGCCTCGGAACCGGGAATGGCTTGAAAGATCCGAAGGCGGCCTTGCGGGTCCTCCCCTCGCCGGCCACCATCGACCCCACGATGCAGGAGGTCGAAAAGTTCTTGAAGTTGCGCCTCTATGAGATCCGGGCGGCCGGCGCCAAGGATGGTGACAAGAACCTGTTCGAACAGGTTCCCTCCCTTGGCGAGGTCACGACCGGGGTGCGGCAGGAGTTGGGGGTCAAGCTCACCTCGGAGTATGCCGGAAAGGTTCGATCCATGATCGGGGAGTTCGTGAAGAAGGGCAAGCCGATTACGAAGGCTGACCTGCAGTATATCGTGGAGCATGTGTTGAAAGGGCTTTCGGGCCTCAAGCCCGTCCTGGCGGTCGAGGACTTCAAGGTCTCCACGTCGCTGCACGGCAAGGCGGAGGCGGCTGTCCGGGTTTTGTTCGATGGCGAGAAGGTGGAGGCGTCGGCTGCGGGCGTCGGCCCGGTCGCTGCCGTCATCAACGCCCTGAAGCAGGCCGCCTTGACCCGGGGCAGGCTATTCTTCGAGCTGATCGACTATAACGTGGAGATCAACGCGCCCGGGACTGACGCCTCGGTCGAGACCACCATTGTGATGAAAGATGCCGAGGGGAACCGAGTGGTTGCCACCGGCACCTCCCCAGATATCATCGTCGCCTCGGTCAATGCCTTCGTGGATGGCTATAACTTGCTGTGGGCGCGCCAGAAG
>JACQQF010000004.1 GCA_016207095.1 Candidatus Methylomirabilota bacterium
CCCACAGGGGGGGATTCAGTGAGGCGTAGCCTGCTCCCACAGAGTGGGGGAGGGGATTCAGTGAGGTGTTGCCCTCCCCAAGGGGGGAGGGGATTCAGTGAGGCGTAGCCTGCTCCCACAGGGGGGGATTCAGTGAGGCGTAACCCTCCACACGGGGGGAGGGGATTCAGTGCTGCGTAACCCTCCCCCCTCGCGGGGGAGAATGTAGAGCAGTTCCCTCCCCCCGTGTGGGGGAGGGCCAGGGTGGGGGGTGTCACGCACTATAGAAGAGCGACATCGTACCCACTCTAAAGCCAGAACCCGCTTGGCAAAGGGGACGAGTTTTGGTACTGTATCGTAGCTGCGTCTGCTCTTTCAGATTTACCTCGTCTGTCTCAGTGCGGAGGTCTACCGGATGACCATGAGACCAGCACGTCGACTGCGTGTTCTGATCCTGGCTTTGACTGTAGCCTGTGCCGCATGTGCGCTTCAGGCAACCACTCCCGTCACACCTGCTCCCGATGATGGGAAGCCCCAGGGGGCGATCGGGGAGCGGCCAAAGGGCCCGGCGTATGCGGTCCCACAACTGGCGATCGGACAGGAGGGGAGACTCTACCTGGCTTGGCTGGCGTTCGAGCGGGGCAAAAGAGGGGATGTGCTGTTTGCCCGCTCAGAGGACTTTGGGGCAACCTGGTCGCCCCCTCGCTCGTTGAACCCGGACAAAGCCGCTGTGGCCGGGGGGATCCGGATCGCCGCCGGCCCGAGTAACACGGTCTATGTGGCGTGGCGGGAGTCGGATGTGAAGACAAAACTGCACACGCTTCGGTTCATGCGTTCAGCGGATGGGGGAGGGCAGTGGAGCGACTCCACCGGGCTGCCGGATCCTCCATCCGATGCGGGCCTACCAGACCTGCTGGTCAACCGAGGTGGCGACGTCTCTATCGCGTGGCTGACGGGAGCGGGGGGCCAACGTCACCTACGGGTTGTGAGTTCGTACGATGCCGGGACCACCTTTCTCCCGAAGCCGATCGGTCTCACACCGGCGCTCCCGGCGTCACCATACGGCATCATGAACCACCGTCTGACCTTTGACGGGGGGAGCCGCCTGTATGTGGTGTGGCAGGAGATCCGGGACTGGGATGATAAAGGGATCTACCTGAGCTGGTCTGTGGATCGAGGGCAGACGTGGGCCGCCCAGCCGATCTTGGTGAGTGCGTCTGGGGAGAGAAAGTCTCTCGCCTACGAGCCCCGGATCAGTGCGTGGCCGGACGGCCGGGTCTACATCGTTTGGGAACAGGATGAGTTTCGGGCGGGTTACGTACCGGGGGAGATCAAAAAACCCGATCGGCTGATCTACATCAATCGCTCTCTCGATTATGGTCAGACCTGGCTCGCTCAACCGATTCGTCTGAACGAGGCCGGTCAGGGGCGGATCAACTCAGTGAGCCCGAAGCTCAGTGCTGATCGACGTGGACATATCTATGTCACATGGATCGAGGAGGAGGGGTCCACACGCGGACGACTCATCTTCGCACGCTCAGCCGACTCCGGGTTGACCTGGAGCGCGCCGAGGGTGCGGCTTGATCTCAGCAGCCCGTTCAAAGGCCGGCTCGCCCACCCGGAGATCCGAAGCGATGACTTCGGGCAGGTCTGGGTGATCTGGCAGGAGCTCAACCCGGGCCCGACGGGGTGGCAACTCCTGATGAATCGATCCGAGGATCACGGCAAGAGTTGGCGCAGCCAGGCCACGGCGCTGACCGGGCCCGCGCAACGCGGCGAAGGTTTCAGGGTCGTCTCCTTCCTCGATGACGCGCATGGCCGACTCTATGTCGCGTGGGACGGAGGTCCCAAGAACTCCCGGGAGATCTCTGTGAGTCGATCCACTGATTTTGGGGCCACCTGGCTTTCGCGCGACGTCTACGTTGGTGGGCGATGATGGTGGCCGGAGCTCACTGATGGGAAAAGGCCGACAGGGATTGAGGGGGCGGATTCCGGAACAGTTGTGCGCCGTCCTGCTGCTCGCCGCGATCACGGCCGCGGTCTATTACAACTCCCTCCACAACGAGTTCCTGTTCGATGACCTGGAGACGATCGTTGAAGCACAGGGCCGTGGAGGGTCAGGGCAGCAGCTCACCCAGCTCTTCAACTTACTACGAGGTAATCCGGCATACCGTCCCATCCGGAGCGCCTCGTATGCCTTTGATTATGCCCTCTCCGGTCTCGACCCATGGGGTTACCACCTGAGCAACATCGCCTACCATACCCTCTCGGCCACCGTGGTGTTCCTCATTGCCAGGACCCTCTTCAACCAGACGGGTCTCGCGCTCTTCGCGGCGATCCTCTTTGCTGTCCATCCTGTCCAGACCGAGGCCGTGACGTACCTCTCCGGGAGGCGGGATGTGCTTTCGGGCCTGTTTGTCCTGTTGGGGTTTTACACCTTCCTCCGGTACCGGCAAACGGGTCGAGCACGATACGCCGCTGCAATGCTGCTGCTGTACCCACTGGCGTTTTTTTCGAAAGAGAGCGGCATCATCCTGCCGCTGCTCTGTTTCAGCTACGATGTGATCAGTCGCATCCGGGTCAAGGGACCGGGCGTCGGTCTGCCGCCTGTTCGGGAGATCTGGGCCGGCGCGCGGTCCGCTGTCCGTGAGGCCCGGCTGCTCTACCTCCCACTGATGGTCCTCGCCGGCGGGCTGGCCCTGTATGTCCTGTTCCTCGTTCGCGGGACCCGGGTGCGGACCTTCCATGGGGGAAGCCTCTTCTTCACCGGGCTCACGATGGCCAGGGTCTTCCTCCATTACATCACGCTGTTGATCTTCCCGCTCACGCTCAACGCCGACTATTCCTACAACGCGTTCCCTGTCACGACCTCCTGGACAGACCCGAACGCGTTGGTGGCGGTCCTGATCCTGGTGGCGCTCGGAGTCGGCCTGCTGAGCATGCTGAAGTCCCGGCCATTGGCGGCGTTTGGCGGCATCTGGTTTTTCGTCGCGTTGCTTCCGGTCTCTCAGATCATCCCCCATCACGAGATGGTGGCCGAGCACTTCCTTTATGTCCCGTCGGTTGGGTTCTTCCTGATGGCCTCGGCCCTCGCACGCCCGCTCACGGATCGCCCACGATTCGCCACGGCGCTGTACGCGACGGGTCTGGTGACCCTGCTCCTCCTCTCTCTCCGCACGGTCTGGCGGAATGGCGACTGGAGGGATGATCTGACCCTCTGGAGCAAGACGGTGCAGGCGGCGCCGCAGGCGGCGAGGGCCAGGAATAATCTGGGGGCGGCGTACCTCCGTCGCGGGGAGCTGACGCGGGCGGAGGAGGAGCTGAACGCAGCGGTGCGGATCAAGCCGGATTTTGCGATCGCCCGCGGAAACCTCGGGAAGGCCTATCTCGACCGGAATGACCCGGAGCGAGCCGAGCGGGAACTGCAGGCCGCCCTTCGGCTGAAGGCGGATGAGGTGATCCCACGGCTGTGGCTCGGGGCGGCTCTCGTGCGGCTCCAGCGGCTGCCCGAGGCGGAGCAACAGTTTCGGGCGGCCCTGGGCAATCCTCCATACGCTGCCTATGCGTATAACAACTTGGGTGTCTTGTTTGCCAAGAATGGCCGGTTGGCAGAGGCGGAGTCGGCGTTTCAGGAGGCGTTGCGCCGGATGCCCGAGCTGGCCGAGGCCCGACAGAACCTGGCCCGATTGCAGCGCCTCCAGGGCAGCCGTGGGCTCATGGTTGAACCGGTGAGCGGGGCAGGGCCATGATGGCGGGGCAGCCGGAGATCTCCGTGGTGATCCCACTGCACAACGAGGCCGAGAGCCTGCCGGAGCTGCACGCCGCGGTGGTGGCGGCCCTGGTGCCGTACGCCGACCGGTGGGAGATGGTCTTTGTGGATGACGGCAGCACCGACGACTCGTTCGAGCGGCTGAAGGCCCTGCGAGAGGTGGACAAGCGGGTGAAGGCTGTTCGGCTCAGGAGCAACCAGGGGAAGGCGACCGCGCTGGCAGCGGGATTCCGGGAGACACAGGGCAGGATTATCGTCACGCTGGACGCCGATCTTCAGGACGATCCGAAGGAGATCCCGCGGTTCCTCCGGAAGCTCGCGGAAGGAGATGATCTGGTGTCGGGATGGAAGGCGAGGCGCCGTGATCCGTGGTCGCGGCGATTCCTCTCGGCCATCTTCAATCGGGTCACGTCTGGACTGACCGGGGTGAAGCTACACGACTTCAACTGTGGGTTCAAAGCCTATCGGCGATCGGTGATCGATGAGCTAAGGCTGCATGGGGAGCTTCACCGGTTTATCCCGGCGCTGGCCAGTTGGCGTGGGTTCAAGGTCGGCGAGATCGAGGTCGAGCATCATCCCAGGAAGTACGGTCGGTCCAAGTACGGGGCCGAGCGGATTCCCAGGGGCTTCTTCGACCTGTTGACCGTCCTGATGCTCACCCGCTATACCACTCGCCCGCTTCACCTCTTCGGCTTGTTAGGCGTGGTCATGGGGTCGATTGGTTTTGGCATCGTCTCCTACCTGTCGATCGGCTGGTTGTTCGGGCGATGGATCGCCGGCCGTCCCCTGTTCATACTGGGCACCCTCCTGGTCATTACAGGGATACAGCTTGTCTCGTTCGGCCTCCTGGCGGAAATGATCGTGTACGGGTCGAACCGTGACAATGATCCCCCGGTGGATGTGGTCCTTAAGTAGGGGCGACCCGCCGGGTCGCCCCTACTCACCCCAAAGAAATGCTTGACAGGTCAGCGGTCCTACCGTAATAAACGGCAGGAGTAAGTTGCCACATGACCCTGCTGGAGAGGTCACAACGATGAAAGAGATGTCGAGGCGCCGGTTCCTTCAGGCCGCTTCCGCGTGGGCCGGCGGGATCGTGCTTTCTGGGGCCCTCCCTAAGGCGGCGACAGGCGCGCAGCCGGCCCCGCTCCTCCCTTCGACCTTGGATGGGACGCGGCGGATCCTGACGCCGCTCATCAACACGTACGCGCGGCTTGAGGACGATGCCTGGGCCCTGATGCACGGGGTCCGGGCCATGGGTCCGGGTTTTTCCATCAAGGGGGCGAATGCGGTCGATCTCCTCTGCTCACGGGTCTTGAAGCGGAAGAGGGTCGCCGGCGGGTCGTATCTGTATATGCCGGTGGAGCAGGAGGGACATTCGAACGCCTTCCTCAAGACGGTCTTGGAGGCCGGTGTCTCGCCGAGCCATCGCTTCAAGCTGGACGGCCGTCGCTACACCATTGGTGACCTCGTAAGTCATGCCAAGGGGCTCTTCACCTTCGATCCTAAGACCATCGATCGAGACGAAATCGCCTGGACCCTTATCGCCTTTTCCCTTCAGATCCCGCCCTCCCATGACACCTGGACCAACGCCTACGGCCAGCGGATTCGGTTCGCCGACGTGGTCCGGTTTGGTTTTGACACGCTGGACGAGACCACCCAGGAGTTCAGGCGGGCGAAGGCGCGCGGGGTCATGCCGGAGGAAAAGGATGCCATCATGGCCTTCACGTGTGGCGGGACCCACCTGGTCTATGGGCTGGCCTCATGCGTGGGGAACGGGCATGGAGGGGAGGAGTTGCGTCGGCGCCTGAAGGACCATCTGGACCTGCACATCTGGCGGCTCCACGCCGATGGCTACCTGATGGAACGGTTTTATCGGCAGGCGACACCTCCACCCGGGTTGGAGCGGATCTACGATCTGTTCTTTCGCGATGCGGTGATCAAGTTTTATGGGCACAGCTTCGAGATCTTGAGCTATGTGAAACACCGACGTCTCTGGACGCCAACCGCTGATCAGGCGCACGCGATTGAACGGGCAGGGGTGACGTTGGCCAATGCTGTCAAGGGGATCGAAGGGGTTGATCTCTTCGAGTTCAGGCGGACCAACCTGCGCCTGTTTCACCTGCTGGTCGGCGACTCGTGTCATGCCTATCACGGCATTCACATGGCGCCGGGGGTCAATCAAGTGTAGGGGCGCTGCTTGCTGCGCCCGGTGCGGGGTCCGCCCCCCCCATCCTATCCTTCCCCCGCGAGGGGGGAAGGGACATCAGTGGGGAGGGCGAGAGAGGGGTGCGAGGTGGGGGCCACTCAGGTCCCCTCTCCCCTGGCGGGCGCGAGGGGGGAAGGGACATCAGTGGGGAGGGCGAGAGAGGGGTGCGAGGTGGGGGTCACTCAGGTCCCCTCTCCCCTGGCGGGAGAGGGTGAGGGTGAGGGGGGTGCAAGGACAACAATGACACGAAGGACAACAATGACACGAAGAACGATGGGCGATGGGTTGTCTGGCCTGCTGCTCGCGGTGATGCTCCTGGCCGGCTGCGCAGGGGCACAGGTCCTGGCCACCCGCGATCCCGCTTTGCGCTTGCGAGAGCGGGGTGCGCAGTACTGGGACGCGAGGGTCAAAGGCGACCTCCTTGCGACCTACACGCTGCACGAGCCGGCCTTTAGAAGGGCGGTCACCTTGACGGGTTTCCTCCAGGGTCGGGGGGTGACGCGGGTGCTTGAATACGAGATCGTCGGCGAGAGAATCGAAGGGGATCTGGGTATTGTCAAGCTCAAGATGAAATCGACGGTCACCCATCCGAAGCTGATCAAGCCTGTTGAGCCCTCATGGTCCGAGGTCGAGGAGCAGTGGGTGCGAGTCGATGGGGAGTGGTACCGGAAGTTCCGGTTTCCTGTCGGAGAACCCTATCCGGCCGTGGACTGGGATGAGGTCGCAGCCGGAAGCCGGAAGGCCGGCTCTCTGCCCCTCCGATGAGGCCGGGCACCGGTGCGACGTGCGGGGTGCGAGGTGCGAAAGGCGAGTTGCCCTGCATTTTTTCTGATCTACTTTTTTGCTTGACAGGCGTTCACAGGAAGGGTATATAGGAGCAACCTCGGGAGTGATCCGCGTATCGTGTTGGGGTTGGTCCTGAACCGACGGGGCATGTTAGGGGGACTTGGGGCGATGGTTTCCTGAAAGCGGTGAGCCATTGGGGGTGAAGGTGAAGGAGGTGATGCGGGGGAGTTCGCAGGGGCGTGTACGAGGCTGCATGGTGAAGGATAGTCGGTAGGTCGTGTGGTTCGTAATCCGTTGAACCAAACCAAATAGGAGGGAAGAACGTGATGAAAACCTTTACCCGATGGCTGCTTGTGCTGCTGCTGGTAGCCGTTCCACTGGTGGCGGTACAGACCGCCTCTGCGAACACGGAACTCGTGCCGGCCTCCAGGCTGGTGGCGCCATTGGTCGATATCTCGACCAACCGGTCCACCTTCCTTCTGCTCGCGAACGTCACGGTAGGTGCGCCAATCCTGACAACCGCGGCGGGAACAGTGGGAGGGGTCCATATTGAATATTACGATAAGACCTGCTCACGTACCAGCCAGGTTGTACAACTGAGCCCGAAGGACATCGACCAAATCAACGTCACAAGTTTGGTGTTTCCAGGGGTAAGCAAGGTCGGCTTCGCGGATATCGATGTCCGCAATACGACGGTCTATACCGACCCGCTGCTGGCTTCGGGCATCCGAGAGAATACGTTGACGGGACAGGTGGTCATC
Organism: Candidatus Methylomirabilota bacterium; assembly: GCA_016207095.1. GTDB lineage: Bacteria > Methylomirabilota > Methylomirabilia > Methylomirabilales > Methylomirabilaceae > Methylomirabilis. Next base: position 7,502 of record JACQQF010000004.1, read on the forward strand.
ACTGACTCGGTGTCAGACTTCGCCTTGTCCTACCCGATGGCTGCAAGCCTTGCCACGTCGGCGAATGGCGGTGCCGGCGGGGTCGTCGTGACCCGTGGCGTCGGTGGTGCTGCGGCCAGTTGGCAGGGCCGCTATGAGGGCTTCCCAACCCGCCTCTATCTGCCGGGCTTCTACGCCGAGGGCGGATCGGGTGCGGGCGCCGTCCTCAGCACCTTCCTAGCGATTGTCTCTCCGGCTGATGGAAACTGGCATGGGAATGGGACGGCCGCCGGTGCCAACGCGGAGGCGCCTGGTGAGAACCTGGTCGCCCCGAGCGGGGCAACCCTCGTGACCCTTGGAACCATCATATTTGATGGGTGTGAGAAGAGCATCGATAGGCCCATCTCAGGCCACACCATCATGGATAGCCTGGGCAACCTCTTCGGGAGCGCTGTCAATAGGGATACCGCGCCTTGGACGGTGGCCAACTGCGGCGTCGTCTACCCAGGTATCGATGAGGCGGCTGGTGTTCCGCTTGGCTGGATGGAACTCCCGAACACGGCGACATCTGTCAAGGGGGCTGCTGGTACCCGCGTCAGGGGTCTGGTCGGCGTCTTCTTTGAGACCGCGACTGGAGCGGCCGGACAGAAGGTTGGTGACGTTGAGCGTCTGTGGGGCGATCCAACGACGCTCACAAGTCAAGCCGGGTGCACCTTCTCTAGCTCAAGCGGAGGTGGGCCAGGCGGCGCCACGGCCTGTCTCTACAGCTTCAGTAACCTCTTCACGACCCAGCCGTAACGGGCCGTTTCGCCCATCACGACAGAACGGGCCAGGGGAGACTTCCCCTGGCCCGTTTTTTATGCTTCCAGAGATGATGAGGATTCAGCGGGTGACGTAGGGGCGCTGCCTGCTGCGCCCTCGCTCCGCAGGGTTCGTTGTAGCGATGAGGTTATGTGGTGTCCCACCCGGACAGCGTCGCTACGCCACCCCCACCCATGCCCTCCCCCATCGAGGGGGAGGGAACGCTAACAGTGTCCTCGCTCGCGTTCCTCTGACGGCGGGTAGCTCCCAAAAGTCCCCCCTCCCCTGGCGGGAGGGGGCAAGGGGGAGGGGGGTGAACGGTGACCGCGTGGTGTGTGTATCATGGAACCTTGACGGGAGGCTTGTGGGAGGGAAGTCCAACGGACGGCGTGTCTTGGCCTTTACCTATTCGGCGTCACGCCCTCGAGCCAGAGGCTCTTGTCGTTGAGCGATTGCCAGGTGACCTGACCCTCGGTGACCGTGACGGGGACGGCCCACAGTAGCACCGAGATCTTCGAGGGGAGCTCGGCCAGCAGCAGCCAGCGTCCCTGCGGGACGTCCTGGAAGGTGAACTTCGGGTCGGTCCCGGTTTCTGTGTTCACCCTCCTGATCAGCTCTTTGTGGCCCGTCGCCTCGAGCCTCTTCACGTAGTCGGTGATCGGCTGGCCCGCCGACTCGAGCGCAGCGGCCGTGAGTGGCATGCTCCCGCTTCTCGCGAACTGTTCCCGCGAGAGCGTAACGGCGCGTTCCAGGGTCGGCGAGAGGGGGATCATCCTCACCGGCCAGTCCCGGAGAGCGGTGGGGGGCCCAGGCAGGAACAGGTAGAGAAACCCCGCCACCGAGCCGACCTTCCCCTTCTGCTTGGCCTCGTCAAGCGTCCGAAGCAGTTCGGACAGGTCCTCTTTCTTCGCCGTCCCCGCCAGCCCCCCGCAGGCCGACAGAAACGCCAGGCCGACCACTCCCGCCTTCACCCATCGTGTCATCTGTCCCCCCTTTGGCTGTCCGAACCCTGGTTGCCGGTTTCCGAAAGCATAGGGCGAGTATACCCCTTCCGCCCCGTCTGTCAATGGAGAATCAGGCACACCCGGCGCTTGACACGCGTGGCGGTGTGCCTATAATGGACCGTCCCTGGCCACGCAGGAGAGAGGCACCATGGGTCAACTCAGTATTGCCATCTTTGGGGATCGAGACACCCGATGGGGTGAGACGTGCCGTGAGAGCCTCATCAGATTCACACCGGAGCGTGAGGAGGTCTTTGAGGTCGCGGCGGATGCCGGGGTCGGCTGGGCCCTGGGCCGCTCTCGAGCGCCTGTTGTCGCCTTCCTCCACCCTGCAGTCGCTGTCTCGCCCGGGTGGGCCGGTCGGCTCATCCGGGCGCTTGAACGCTCGAGCGCCGGCGCCGTGGGTCCCCTCTCCAACGGAGCGGCGGGGCCCCAGCGGCGCGCCGCCGACTACCAGGATATCCCCGGCTACCTGGCCTTTGCCGAGCGGATCGCCAGGGATCATGATGGCCAGGTTCAGGCCGCTACAGCCCTGGACGATTTTTGTCTCCTGACCACGCGTGAGCTCTTGGGGGTCCTCGATCCATCCACGCTGGTGCGCGAGCTTGCCGCCGCGATTGCCGCCGCAGGGCATCGCGTCGCTATTGCGCTCGACACCTACCTGCATTCGTTCGTCGGCTATGACGAATGCGCCCGCCCGGAGGTGCAGCCCCTGATTCCCCATGACGCCCGAACGGTGCTGGATGTCGGCTGCGGCGCGGGAGCCCTCGGGGCCGCCCTCAAGCGGCGGGGCGCGAGTCAGGTGGTCGGGGTTGAGGCGAATCCCCAGGCAGCCGCAGTGGCTCTGGGAATCCTGGATCGGGTTCATATCGGGGACATCGAGGTCCTGGACCTGCCATACGGGGCGGGGACATTCGATTGCATCGTCCTCGCCGATGTCCTCGAGCACCTCCGCGACCCGTGGGGCGTGCTCCGACGGCTGGCCCCACTGCTCCGCGCCCATGGCCGCCTGATCGCCAGCCTGCCCAACATCCGCCACTGGTCGGTGCTGCGCGGGTTGCTTCAGGGCGAGTGGACCTATCTCCCGGCCGGGATCCTCGACAGGGGGCACCTCCGCTTCTTCACCCTGAGGAGCGGGCGAGCGCTCCTGGAGTCTGCGGGCCTCGCGATCCTCGAGGTCCACCCGCTCTGCTCGGGATCGGTGCCTGACCTGACCCCGCTCATTGATGCCGCTCGATCGTTTGCCATCGACTGCTCGACGCTCGCCGAGGAGGCCCGCGTGACCCAGTTCCTCTACGTCACGGAGAAACGAGGGTGAGCCCGAGCGGACAGGTCGATCTCTCGGTCATCATCGTCAACTACAACGTTGCCCCGCTTGTCCTGAAGGCGGTGGCATCGTTGGAGAGGCAGAGGTTCACCGCACAGGATGGGCGCGCTGGGCGCCTCGAGATCCTGGTGATCGATAACGCCTCGCCGCCTGAGGATGTCGCGCGCCTCGAAGGGTTGCCGTCCGGTGTCGTCCTGGTCAGGAACGAACGGAATGTGGGCTTCGCCGCCGCCAACAACCAGGGGATCGAGCGCGCGTCGGGACGGTACCTCGGCTTTCTCAACCCTGACGCGAAGGCGCTGGACGGCGCGCTGGACGCCATGCTGCAGCATCTCTACCGACATCCTGAGGTCGGCGCGGTCGGCCCCAAGATCTGGGCTGATGACGAGCGCACCCTCCTCCTGCCGCCCGCCGACCCGCCGACCCTCTCCTTCCTCCTCTCGGGATTGGTTGGGGGTGCCATCCAGATTGTTGCAGAGCGCCACAGCGTTGCCTGGCACCGTCGCGCCATCACCTATTGGCGGAGCCGCGCGCCCTTCTCTGTGATGATCTTGTCGGGGGCATGTATTCTGACGTCCAGGGATGTTGTGAATCGGGTGGGAGGATTCGACCCCGGCTACTTCCTGTATTACGAAGATGCCGATTGGTGCTGGCGCGTCCGCCGGGCCGGCTGTCGCCTGGCTGTCGTTCCGGACGCCCAGATTGTTCACTATTACAACCAGAGCGCGAAGTTGGACCCTCGAGAAGCCCAGGGTCATGCCCAAAGGTCCCAAGCCCGGTTTGTGCAGGCTCATTACGGGTTACCAGGGATACTGATCTACCGGGCAGCGCGAGCTGCGAGCAGCCGAGCGGCACGCTGGCGATGGGCCACCGCGCCGCATCAGATCATCGATCTTGGCCGCTGGACAGAGCCGCCACGATTATCGATAACTGCGGGGGTCCCGCTTCATGAACTCGTGGTTGAGATCGGCTACGACTGTCTTCTTCTCCCGTCAGCGGCCGCCTTTGTCAGTGACACTGAATTTCAGCTCTCCCTCCCGGTCTGGGAACGGATGCAACCGGGGCGCTACTACGCGAGAATGATCGACCCCGAGACCGTGAGACCCCTGGCCCTTTGGTCGTGGGAGAAAGGGTGAGCCGTCGTACAAGGAAATTGCAAGGAAATCTAAGTGCTGCGGAACGCAAATACGGTGACACGCATTCCTGCTCCCTCTCCCTGGATGGGAGAGGGCGGGGGTGAGGGTGCAAAGCGGGGGCCGTGCCGAGCGTCCCGCTCACCCTAACCCTCTCCCACAGCGTGGAGAGGGGATCGAAAAGTTGGGTCGAGACAATACGTCACCGTAATTCTGGCCAGAAGGACTAAGGAAGGGACCGGATGCGGATCGTGTACCTGCTGGAGGGGACTGAGACCTGGGGGGGTGTGAAGGTCGTGTTGGAGCACGCCAACGGGCTGATTCGGTTGGGCCACACCGTGGTCGTGCTGTCCAAGGGTCCACCCCCGACGTGGTTTCCGCTGCGGGCTGCGTTCCGGCAGGTCTCAGCGTTCACCGCCGACGTGATTCCGCCCGCGGATTACGTCATTGGGACCTACTGGACGACTGTCCTTCCGGCCGTGGAGGCTGAGCGAGGCGTCCCAGTCCATTTCTGCCAGGGGTACGAAGGCGACTTCTACCCGGAGGGGGAGGAGGTTGTGGCGCAGATCGAGGCGACCTATCGACTCCCCGCGCTGAAGCTGACCATCGGACCCCACCTGAAAGCGCTGATCGCCTCCCGATTCGATCAGCCCTGTCACGACGTAGGGAATGGGATTGACCTCTCACATTTCTTCCCCGGTGAGAGGCGTGAGTCCCGTACGCCGTATCGCGTGCTTGTGGTCGGACCCTGGGAATGGCCGTTTAAAGGGATTCGGTACGCCCTGGAGGGCCTCAGACAACTCAAGAAGCGACGGCGGGGGGGCGACATCTGGGTGGTCCGCGCCTCTCAGTTACCGCAATCTGCGGCTGAGCGGGCGCTCGAGGTCGTGAACGACTATCGGAGCAATGTGGACCCGTGTGAGATGCCAACCCTGTACAAGGCGTGCGATCTGTACGTGAGCGCGTCAACCGAAGCCGAGGGGTTCGGGTTGCCGGCCATGGAGGCAATGGCGTGCGGGGTGCCGTGCGTGTTGACGGCGATCCCTTCCTACCTCAGTTTTGGCAAAGAGCGGAATTACGCGCTCTTCGCGCCGCCGCGGAATCCTTCCGCTGTCGCAGACGCTGTGGACCGGGTTTTGAGCGACCCCACGCTGTGGGGGGAGCTTCGGGCCGCAGGTCTGCAGGTCGCGGCACAGTATCCCATTGAGGCGGCGGTCAAGCGATTGGAAGGCGTGCTGCTCGGTAAGTTTCCCGAAGGCGCGATCAAGAGGTCAACGGCCGGATGACTGTCGGGCTGGTTCATCCCGCATCTTCGGCCGGTCTATCATTCCTCCGGTTCGTGAGCTGCCGGTCCCAGGGCCCAGGGGGAGGGAGAACAAGGTAGCTCACCAGCCATCCGGTGATTCCAGCGAGCACGAGGGCGCCTGTCACCACCTGAACTGACCAGCCCAGGCCCTCTTTCGCCTTGAGGCCAAGGAAATAGCCCGTGTAGGTCAACACCGGCACCGCAAAGGCGAACAGGCGATAGGCTCCTATCCGTTTGATCGAGGGCTGAAGCCGCATGAGCAGCAGGTCCGCTCCAAGTCCTGACAGGAATGCGAACGGGATGAGGAGATACTGATCGCCGAGTAGGCTCACGAGCGCCATGTTGCTTGTCAAGATGAGGGTGACGCTGCCGAACGGTAGCTGCCAGCGGGCGATGGTCAGCAGGAGCAGTCCCATCAAGATCGCAGTTTCCACGACAATGCCGCTAATGCCTACGATCTGGGCATTCTCCAGGGTCACTGGTCCGTGTGCTGCCCAAATAGTCCACGATCTTAAGCCGGCATGCGCTCCCACAAAGGGGTGCATGATCATAGTCACGAACGTGAATACAGACCACAGAAGTGTGAGGGAGATCAGGAGTGGCAAGTGATGTCGAAGGCTTGATGGAGAGTCTTCGTCCGGCCTCTGCCAGGCGGCGCGGAATGGCCCGCTTACGGTAAGGCCAAAGCCCATGAAGATAAGCAGGTGAGATGGGCTGACCAGCGCTTCAACGCTCTTTTCGAGCCCGAAGAGGACATGCCACACCATATCTCCCAACCCGCCTGTGATGAACACCAGCAGGCCAAGTACCGTTTTGCCATAACCTCGCGGCAAGGTATGGGCCCAGGGCGTGCCCTTTCGGGCGCTTTGGAGGATCGTCAGGCCGATAAACAACACCATCGCCACGAACCCAGAGTAAAAGATCGCATGCCACCGGCTAAAGTAGGTTTCCAGATGGAGGTGCATGTGAGACCATCCGTCGATATACAGGCCAAGTATCATCCAGGCCGACAGGGTGGCCATGATCAGATCGAATCGAGCCCCGCCCACTGGTTGCACCGCAGCGCTGGGGGGTAGCGATTCGCTGGTGGAGGAGATCTCTGTTGGCATCTAGGGACCCTTCTGGGCCTCTTCAACCATTGCCTGGTGCCGATACGTAGTGTCCCGAGTCAGAAATTCGGACCATAATTTTTCCCCTCCCCCTTAGATGGGGGAGGGCTTGGGTGGGGGTGAAGACGGGGCAGATGCCTGATACTCACTCACCCTCCCCCACGCCCCCTCCCGTCGAGGGAGGGGGGATTTCTTAAGCGAATTTGCGACTCAGGACAGTAGCAGTTGAGCAGGGCGATTGAGCGCAAAACGATCTTCCGGACATCCCGCGGGTCCTATCTGTCTAGCATGAGAGAGATGCCTCTGTCAAGGTCAGCCCTGTCTGTTGTCAGGGGCCGGCTAGTGCCGTTCCAACTTGTTGCGGTTAATGGAAGAGAGCTATGCAGCACATACGTCGCTTTCAGCGAAGCTTGACTGATTCGGCGAAAATAGTTGGAACGGCACTAGTGGTGTCACCTCACACGGGAAGGTCAGGAGTGTCCGGCGCCGGCCACGCAGCGGAATCGGGGACTTTTCCCTTGACGATTCCGTTGAGCGACTCGTATACTGATCCGGCGTTCAGCGAGGGCCGTTGAGGGCGGCCCCTCGCGTTCACGGAGGGATCATGGGGCGCATCCTTGGGCTCTACCGTCATCGAGCCCTCATCGTAAGTTTCGTCAAGCGGGACCTGCTTGCCCGTTACAAAGGGTCTGCTGTCGGGCTGTTCTGGTCGGTCATCCATCCTCTCATCATGCTGGCGCTCTATACGTTCGTCTTTTCGACTATCCTGAAGGTCCGGGTGGGCATCAGTGAGGGGACGGAGCAATTCGCGATCTACCTCTTCTGTGGGTTGCTGCCCTGGAACGCGTTCGCCGAGGGGTTGAATCGTTCTACAGGCGTCATTTTGGAAAACTCGAACCTGATTAAGCGGGCCATCTTTCCCTCTGAGATCCTGCCTGTCTATCCGGTGATTGCAGGGATCGTCAACGAGTTGATCGGATTCGCCATTCTCCTGGCTGCCCTCCTGCTCGTCGGTCACCCCCTCGCCCCGGTGATGCTGCTCCTGCCGGCGATCTTACTCTTGCAGTTCGTGATGACCACCGGGCTGGCCTGGATCATCGCCGGCGCCACGGTGTTCATCCGGGATCTCGGTCAGATGCTGGGAGTGGTATTGACGCTGTGGGTCTTTCTGACGCCAATTTTCTATCCACCCTCTGCGGTTCCCCGGCAGATGCGGGCCCTCTTGGCGGTGAACCCGATGTACGCCCTCGTGGAGGCGTACCGGAGCCTGATCCTCAAGGGGCAGCTCCCGTCATGGGAGGGCGTCACCTTCTTGGCGTCGATCGCTGCGGTCGTCTTTCTCGTGGGCTACCAGGTGTTCACTCGGATGCAGCCCGCCTTCGCCGACGTGCTCTGATGTTCGCCATTGAGGCGCAGCACCTGTCGAAGGCCTACCGGATCTACTCCAACCCAAAAGACCGCCTCAAAGAGTTCCTCAGTCGCGGCCGCCGCATGTATCACCAGGAATTCTGGGCCCTTCGCGACGTGAGCCTTCGAGTCGGCGTCGGGTCGACGCTGGGCCTCATTGGGGACAACGGGGCCGGCAAGAGCACGCTGCTGCAGCTTGTGGCCGGCATCCTGCGGCCGAGTTCCGGACAGGTCACAACCCGCGGGCGGCTCTCGACGATCCTGGAGTTGGGGACTGGATTCAACCCTGAGTTCACAGGGCGCGAAAACGCGATGATGAGCGGAGCCATTCTGGGTATCCCGCGACGGGAGATGGAGCGACGGTTTCCTGAGATTGCCGACTTCGCCGAGATCGGCGACTTTATCGATCGGCCGGTGAAGTGCTACTCCAGCGGCATGTACGTCCGCCTGGCGTTCGCCGTCGCCACAAGTGTTGATCCCGACGTGTTGATCATTGACGAGGCTCTCTCGGTGGGGGACCAGTATTTCCAGAAGCGGTGCCTCGATCGGATCGAGACCTTCCGCAAGGCGGGGAAGACGATTCTCTTCTGTTCCCATAACCTCTATCAGATTCGATTGATTTCCAATGAGGTCATTTGGCTCAAGGATGGGCGGATTGTCGATGCCGGCGACGTCTCGCGGGTGGTGGGGGCCTACGAGAACTACGTGCGAGAACGGGAGGTCCCGAGGGCGCCTGGCCCCGTCTTGGATCAGGGGCCACGGGCGTTCCCCTGGGTCTCTGCTGTTCGGCTCAGTCGGGACGGGGAGGAAGCGCCGCGGGATCAATTCATGACGGGAGAGGAGTTGACCGTGACCGTCCAGTACGAGGTGCCGGAGCCACCAACCGTCGTCCACGTGGGGGTGTTCATCGATCGCAACGACGGCGTGCAGGTCTTCGGGACGGGCACGCATGTCGCGGGCGTGGCCCCTCCCACCTGCTCCGGAAGCGCCCGGTTACGCTTTCCCCGCCTCGCCCTTCTGTCTGGGACGTACGCGGTCTCGGTCTCCCTCTTGGACGAGCACGGCCTTCACGTGTATGATCACCGAGTGCGGGAGTTCAAGTTTGAGGTGGTCCACAACCTCAAGGCGCTGGGACTCTGTTATTTGGAGCATCGGTGGGACCTCGCGCAGGCCCCCGAGCCTTCAGGGCGCTCGCGCCTTGCTTCTGGGGCGGCGCGTGGGTGAAGGGGCGGCTGCGATCCGCGAAGGCGATCTCTACAAGGACGCTCCAGGCCGGTGGATCATCCGGCCATATCGGCCAGGGGATGAGCGGGCGATCCTCGACCTGTTTCGGCGGGTCTTTGGCGTTGATCGGTCGCTCGAACATTGGCGATGGAAGTTCCTAGAGAACCCTGCTGGGCTCTATGTGAGGGTCGTGGAGACCCCCTCAGGAGAGCTGATCGGCCACTATGGCGCGCTTCCTGTCCTGATGAAATGGGGGGACCGGGATCTCATCCTGACCCAGATCATCGACGTCATGGTGGATTCGCGGTTCCGGCGCGGTTTGAAGCGACCTGGCCTGTTTGCCTTGCTGTCCGAATCTTCCATCGCCTCGATAGGAACGCCGGGGAGAGCCTCGGGGGGCTACGGATTCCCGACGCCGGACCACCTACGCATCGGCCGGCGCGCATCGGGCTATGTCAGCCTCCACCCGGTTCAGACGTTGGTCAAAGACCTGAACAGCCCAAACGCGTCGAGGGGGAAGCGTACCTGGCTCGTCACGGTGGAGGAGGTCGCGCGCTTTGGCGTCGAGATGGACCTCCTGTGGCAGCGCTGCCAGCGGGCGCTCTCGGTGGCGATCGTTCGAGATGCGCGATACATGAACTGGCGCTACGTCGATTGCCCAGACGCGACCTACACAAAGCTGGTGGCACGTAGGCGGTTTGGCAAGGGAGTGGCGGGCGTCGCCGTGCTTCGCCTCGGGGTGGCGGATCGACGAATCGCCTGCTTGGTGGATTGGCTCGTGCCGGCTGCCGCGACGTCAGTGGCCAACGCGTTGCTTGCTCGCTGCGAGACGGTGGCTCGTGGCGCCGGAATGACGGAACTCCACGCCTGGTTTCCACCGGAGGCCGCGCCGCGCCGCCTCCTCCTGGAGGGGGGGTATCGGCTGGAACCGACGATCTATCAGTTTGTGGCCTTGTCTACGAGCCCCGAGGTCTCGGTTGAGTGGGCGAGAGAGCGCTGGTACTACACCATGGGAGACTCGGATATCTACTGAACAGGGTGCGAAGTGCGGTCATTGCGAGCGAAGCGAGGCAATCCGACGCAGTCGGCCTCGCAAACACGCGTGAGGGAAAAGGATAATGACGCTACCTGGGTTTCCCACCCTCTTGTCCGCGCCGCCAAGAGGATCGGTGCTGGTCTTGGCGCCTCACGCCGATGATGAAAGTTTGGGCTGCGGTGGAGCCATCGTGTTGCACCATCGTCAGGGCGATCACGTGAAAGTGGTCTTTGCAACCGACGGGGCGGCCGGCGACCCGCTAGGTCATTACCGGGACTGCGATTACAGGGAGTTGCGGCGTGCCGAGGCGAGGCGGGCCGCGTCGATCCTCGGGATCGACGAGTTGTCCTTTTGGGACTACCCCGACGGGAAGCTCGCTGAGGCGCCCGACCTGAGCGAACGCGTGGGGGCGTTACTCACGACGGATCGACCGGATATCGTCTACCGTCCCTCGACGTTGGAGATCCATCCTGATCACCGGGCTCTTGGAGTGGGCGTGGAGGAGGCGCTCCGGCAGTACAGGCCCACATGCGGCGACTTCTGCTACGAGATCTGGGCCACCGTCCAGCCCACCCATGCCCTTGACATCACCGCTGTTTGGGATCTGAAGCGCAAGGCTGTCGAACAGTATGAAAGCCAGCTCCGCTACAATGATCTCATCTACATGGGGGCCGGTCTGAATGCCTATCGGACGCTCTACAAGCCCTCCGCCCAGTACGTGGAGGCGTTCGAGGCGAGATAGACTGGCATGCGGATCCTTCACATCGTTCACGGCTTTCCGCCGGAGGTGATCGGCGGGACCGAGACGTACGCCGAGGCATTGAGCCGTTGCCTGCTCACGCGCGGGCACGAGTGCGTGGTCCTGGCCGGCTCGGGGCGAGCCGCGCCGGAGCCGAGCCTGTCCATTGAGGACCAGAACGACTTGCTGGTTACCAGATACGTGAGGGTGGCGGGCCAGTCGGACCGGTGGACGGCTGAGTATGACGCTGATGCCGAAGGCCTTGTGCGACGGCTGTTGGCGCTGGTGAACCCGGACGTGGTTCACCTCCATCACTGGCGGTGGCTGACCAACAACCTGGTCGCGATCTGCGCTGACCTGGGGATCCCCAGGGTCGTCACGTTGCATGATGCCTGGACCACCTGTCCTCGAATCCATCGGATCCGTGGGGACGGTGAGTTCTGCAGCGACCCGGTCGCTACCGCCCCTTGTATGTCCTGCGCCGAGCGCAGTCCCTGGCAGGGCGATGAGGAGATTGCCCGGGCGCTCACGCTGCGCCGAGAGATGATGGAGGCGGAGCTGGCGCTGGCCGAGGCGGTCATCGTGCCGTCGGAGGCGCACCGGCGGTTTATCATGACACTGCTCGATCTGCCGGAGGACCGTCTGATCGTTCTCCCTCATGGCGCCCTTCCGACGCTCGCGGTCCGGCAGGGAAGAGGGCGCGCGCGGGAATTCCCGCAGAGACCGCTTCAGATCGGGCATTGGGGCTATCTGATCGACCTGAAGGGCACACACCTGATCCTGGAGGCGGTCCATCGGTTACGCGATCCTTCGGCTGTCCAGCTTCACCTGATCGGGACCGCAGGAGAGCAGGCGTATGAGCGGCGGCTTCGGGAGCTCGCGCAGGGCATCCCGGTCCAGTTCCACGGCGCCTATGATCCGGCTGACCTGGAGGGATTCGACCTTGACCTCGCAGTCTTCGCCTCGATCGCCAGCGAATCGTATTCGTTCGCCCTGGATGAGGCGTTGCGCCTGGGGCTGCCGGTCCTGGTGCCGGACCGGGGTGCGCTGCCGGAGCGGATCGGGTCGGCCGGCCTGACCTTTCGGGCCGGCGATGCAGGCGATTTGGCCCGGCGGCTCCAGGAGATCCTGGATGCGCCGGAGGTGTTGGAGGCGATGCGCCGGGGCATCCGCCCTGAGACACTCTTTTCGATGGAGGCACATGTCACTATGCTGGAGAAGATCTACGAGGATGCTGCCCACGCCAGCACGCCAAAGACGGAGTCGCCCACGCCCTATCTGAAGTTGATCGCGCACGCCAAGCGGCAGCTCCTGGAGCGCGAGGCCGCGCTCCTGGAGCGCGAGGCCGCGCTGCAATCGCGCCTTGCGCAAAGCCAGCAGGCGCTTCACGACACGGGGGCACTCCTGGAGCAAACCCGTCACACCCTCGAGCGCCTTCAAGCGGATCATGCGAGCCTGCTGACATATGTCCAGCGGCTGAAGCAGACCCCACTCGTCAGGCTTCACGAGCTCCTGACAAAGCTGTCGGGGGGCGCCTGAAGGGCCGTTCCTTGACCAGAGATGAGCCCGTCCGCCGGCACGCGTTGATCGCCTGCGATGCTGATGGGTGAGCACTCCTTCATGGTCGTCGCAGCGCCCCGATCCGCGGCGCTGACGTCAGGGCCGGTGAGCATCCTGGCGCATTCTGATCCTGGCGGCATACCGACCCTGGGAGGACCGTTTCGCGCAGTGTCCACGATATCTTCGTAGAAAGGACAGGCATGCCTATCGTGACCGTGTCTTCCGTTCCAGAGGCGTCCGAAGAGTTGAAAGACGGCATGGGCCCCGTGGTGGTCATCCCCGTCTACAACGCCTTTGACGACGTCGTGCAGTGTCTGAAGGCGCTCTTTCAGTTCACCTCTTCCGAGGTGGACATCCTCCTCATCGATGATGGAAGCCTCGAGCCCCGGGTGGCCCGGCTGCTGAGCGGCCTTCAGGACGTGGAGCATCGGGTTGTCCTGTGGACTCATCAGGAAAACCTGGGATTTGTCGCGACGGCAAACGAGGCCTTCTTGGCTGCCGGCAGACGGGATGTCGTCCTGCTTAACAGCGATGTGGTGGTCGGTCCCGAGTGGCTTGACCGGCTGCGTGAGGCCGCTTACTCGGATGCCCGCATCGCCACAGCCACCCCCTTGACGAACCACGGAACGATCCTCTCGGTGCCCTACCGGAACGCGCCGTCCGATCTGCCGGTGGGCGTGACCCCAGAGGGTGCGGCCCTGGTTGTGGCAGCGTCAGCCGGCAAGCTGCGCCCACGAATCCCCACCTGCATCGGCCACTGCGTGTACGTTAAACGGCTGGCGATCGATCTGGTTGGTCCCTTTGATGAGGCGTTCTCCCCAGGGTATGACGAAGAGGTCGATTTCAGTCAGCGGTGCAATCTCGCCGGACTCTCACATATTTGCGCTGATGACGTCTTTGTCTACCATCGAGGGGGATCAAGCTTTGGCCAGTCAGCGCAGGTCCGGAGACTGCAAGAGCGACATGAGCGGCTTATCGCGCGGCGCTACCCCTACTACCATTCCTGGGTCGACCGGACTGCAACGAGCGACACCTCTGTCCTGGCCCTGGCGATTACGTCTGCCCGCAGGGCGCTCCTCGGCATGACGGTGATGGTTGACGCCACCTGTCTGGGCCCTGTGATGATGGGAACGCAGAGGGTGGTGGTGGAGACGACGCGTGTGCTGGCGCGACACCCCCGGATCGCCCGCGTAATCGCGCTTGTGCCGCCGGTTGACCCTCCCTACCTGGCTGACGCATTTGCGGGCTGTGACAAGCTTGAACTGCTCCGTGACGGGCAGCCCCATCCCATTATCGGGATTGACATCGTCTATCGTCCGTTCCAGGTCAACTCCGAGCACGAGCTCGCGCGGTTGCGGGTGCTTGGTGACCGGATCGTGATTGCCCAACTTGACCTGATCGCCTTTCAGAACCCCGGGTACTTTCGCACCCCGAACGAGTGGGAAGAGTACCAGGACCTGACGAGGCGGGTGCTTGCCGTAGCAGACGGGATCACCTTTCTCAGCCAGCATGTCGTGGATGAGGCGCACGCCGAGGGGCTGATCGCTCCGGGACAGCCTATAAAGGTTGTCTATAACGGTACGGACCATACCAGGCTGTGTCCGGCGCCAAGACGGCCCGCGCTGCTGTCCGAGCAGGCTGCGGAAGACGGCTACCTGCTGTGCTTTGGTACCGACTACCGACACAAGAATCGCCTGTTCGCCTTGCGAGTCTTCGCCGAGATGTATGATCGGGGATACCGTGGTTCGCTGGTCTTTGCCGGGCCGCGTGTCCCCTACGGATCGTCCCGACCTGAGGAGGCCGAATACCTCCTCACCAGACGGAAGCTGAAGGGCCACCTCGTCACCTTGGCCAGCGTCTCAGAAGCTGAGAGAGAGTGGCTGTACACGCATGCCAGCCTGGTCATCTATCCGACGCTGCATGAGGGGTTTGGACTGGTGCCCTTTGAAGCCGCAGCTGCCGGTGTGCCTTGCTTGAGCTCGGCGCAGGGGTCACTCAGCGAGGTGCTACCAGACGGGCTGGAGGTCATCTCTCACTGGCAGGCCCAGGCGGTTGCCGGCCAGGCAATGGCGCTCCTCGGGGATGAGGGTCGCCGGAATCTCGTCGTTGACATGCTGAAAAGGCGTGGTGGTGATTTCACCTGGGACCGTGTCGCCGACCGGCTCGTTGATCTGTTCGACGAGGTGTGCCGGAGGAGACGGAATTCCGTGCTGGCCAGAGAGGATGCGCAGACTGTCGGTCTGGCCGGTGCGCTTACCCCCTCGTACGGCGACCCCTATTCCTGGGATTTCAGGAAGGCAGTGCAACAGATAGGGCGGAGACCACGCCTGCGCAGACTGGTGGTAAGGATTACCGTACTGTTTTATCGAGTCGCCACGAGGCTCCATGCGCTGGCCGTCAGGCGTCGCGGGGAGGTGTGACATCAGGGTCTGGACGACCATCCGCCGGGGGGGATGCAGCCACCGATCATTTACACGCCTTTGATTAGTAGTTGTGAGGACCTCTCTGGAGTTCCATCTCGATTGAGATTGTCTGAATTCATGTGAGCCCCACCCTCCTGCGCTCGCCGCGCTGCGCGGAGCCAAAGGATCGCAGTCCGCTCCGTTTCAACTTTTCAACGCGAAGAACACAGCGTTCCCCATGGAACGCCTCAGATTCAATCGCGGATTGTGGGTCATCACCCTTGCTTGCGACTGAATGTGCCCGTATGATATCCTGCCGCGCGGGTACAGTAGGCGGCGAAACCATTGTCCCGGTCTTCTCAGGCGGCGACCTTCGCATGAGCGTGGGGTGCCAAGGATGAGTGGTCTGCCTCGATCGATGCGCCTGCTCGTGACGGGGGGTGCGGGATTCATCGGGTCGTTCTTGGTCGACCGCCTGCTGGCCTCAGGCCACACGGTGCGCGTGCTCGATAATCTGGATCCCCAGGTCCACCCTCGTGGCCTTCCAGCCTATCTCTCGTCAGAGGCCGGGCTGCTGGTGGGGGACGTCCGTGACCGCGTGCGGTGTGCTGAGGCGCTTGACGGCATCGATGTCGTCGTGCATGCTGCAGCGGCCGTCGGCGTCGCCCAATCCCTGTACAAGGTCGAGCACTACGTCGACGTGAATGTCAGGGGAACCGCGACCCTGCTCCAGTGCATCGCCGAGCGCAAGGACCCGCTTCGCAAGTTGGTGATGCTGACATCCATGGTGGGATACGGTGAAGGGGTGTATCGGCGCCGTTCTGACGGACGGCTCCTTCGAGTCGGCATCCGCACTGAGAATGAGATCCGGCGGTGGGGGTGGGAGCCGGTCTGCCCAACGACTGGGGAGCCGCTGGAGTCGGTCCCTACCCCTGAGGGGGCCGAGTTGCTGGCCAGGAACATCTACGCCCTCACGAAGCGATATCAAGAGGAGCTTGCGCTGGGCCTCGGCGCAGTGTACCGGTTTCCGGTGATCTGCCTTCGGATGTTCAATGTCTACGGGCCTCGGCAGTCTCTCAGCAACCCGTACACCGGTGTCCTCGCCATCTTCCTCAGCCGGCTGTTGGCGGGCCAGCCGCCGGTCGTCTATGAGGACGGGCTTCAGACACGCGACTTCGTCTCCGTCCATGATGTGGTGGATGCGATCTTGGCGGCGATCAAGGCTCCTGCGGCCGACGGAGAGGTCATCAACATCGGGAGCGGGGTCCCCCGCAGGATCGCCGAGGTGGCGAGGTTGCTGGCGAAGATCGCGGGGGTGCCGTCGATCGAGGCGACCATTACCGGCCAGTTCCGGAAGGGCGATGTTCGCCACTGCATCGCCGACCTCAGCAAGGCGCGGCGGCTCTTGGGCTTTGAGCCCAGGGTGGCATGGGAGGAGGGACTCGCGGAGCTGGGGCAGTGGTGTCGGGTGGCGGCGGCAGTGGATCGCTTCGACCGCGCCGATCAGGAGCTGCGTACGCGGGGGTTGCTCACTGAACGGCTGAGCGCGGAGGCGAGGGGGAGCGCAGCGTGAAGCGCGTGCTCATTACAGGGAGCAGCGGCCTCATCGGGTCTGAGGCCGTAACCTTTTTTGACCAGCGTGGCTGGGAGGTCCACGGGATCGACAACAATATGCGCCGGGAGTTCTTCGGCCCTGATGGCGACACCACTTGGAACCTGGTCCGGCTTCGCGAGAAGACGCGGCGGTTCACCCACCACGAGGTGGATATACGCCTCAGGGAAGCGATCCTTGCTATGATGAGGACCACCGCTCCGGACCTGATCATTCACTGCGCTGCCCAACCTTCCCACGATCTGGCCAAGGATCGGCCCTTCGAAGACTTTGAGGTCAACGCCGTCGGGACCCTGAATCTCTTGGAGGCGGCTCGTCGCCACCGTCCGGAGGCGCCGTTCGTCTTCATGAGCACAAATAAGGTCTATGGCGATGCCCCGAACGAGAAGCCCTTGGTGGAACTGCCCACCCGCTGGGATTACGCGGATCCAGCAGACTACGAGGGGATCGACGAAGGCTGCCGGGTTGACGCGACCCTCCACAGCCTCTTCGGAGCGTCCAAGCTGGCAGCGGATGTGATGGTGCAGGAGTACGGCCGATATTTCAACATGCCCACCGTCTGCCTCCGGGGCGGGTGCCTGACCGGCCCCAACCACTCGGGGGCGGAACTCCACGGCTTTCTGGCCTATCTGGCGAAGGCAGTGAAGGAGGGTCGTGTCTATCGCATCTACGGCTATAAGGGTAAGCAGGTCAGAGATAACCTCCACTCCTATGATGTCTGTACCGCCTTCCTGGCGTGTTACGAGCGTCCCCGCCAGGCTGCCATCTATAACCTCGGCGGGGGTCGAGGCAATAGCGTGTCGATCATGGAGGCCGTCGCCTGGTTCGAGGAGCTCATTGGGAGAAAACTCAAGGTGGAGTATGTGGAGACGAATCGGGTCGGCGACCACATCTGCTACATCAGCGATCTCCGTCGGCTGAAAGCCGATTATCCTCAATGGGAAATTACCCGCTCCCTGAAGGACATCGTCGTGGAACTTGCCAATATGCCAGGAGCACCGGAAGGGTAGTTGTGAATGCTTCAGAAATCGTCTGCACAGAAGACGTTCCGGAACCGATTGTGCGTTGTACTCCCTCTGGTCGGTGCCGGTATCCCTCCGCTTCTGATCGCCTTGACGGTGGTCCGCTATGGCGTCGATGTCCCATTCTGGGATCAGTGGGAGTTTGTGAAGCTTTTGGACAACGCCGCTACAGGGCAGCTCGGGTTCACGGACTTCTGGGAACAGCATAACGAACATCGCCCCGTCCTTCCGCGGGCGGTCATGCTGGCGCTTGCCAGGGCGACTGACTGGGACATCCGGTACGAGCTGGCCGCAAATGTCGTCGGGGCCCTGGGTGTGCTTGGCATGTTGGCCCTGCTGATCGAGCGGACAGTTCGACCGGTGGCACCCGTGATGATTCCCTGGCTCATCCTCGCCGCGTCGCTTTCGACATTCTCGCTGACGCAGTGGTTGAACTGGCTCTGGGGATGGCAACTCCAGATTTTCATGAATGCACTGGCCGCCGTCGTGACTGTCTGGGCGCTGGCCTGCTGGCGCGGGCGGTGGCCGGGGCTGGCACTCGCGTTGCTTGCCGCCGTTGCAGGGGCGTTGTCATTCGCAAATGGTCTCATCCTGCTGGCCCTCATCCCGCTCGGTCTCGTCATCGCACCTCAGTGTGATAGAGGTGCAAGCCAACTGAGGCGCCTTGCCCTTGCCGTGGCGGTCGGTGCAGGTGTGGTTACGCTCTATCTCAACGGATTCCGCAACCTGGCCGATCAACCAACTCCGTTCTTTCTATTTTCCCACCCCTTGTCATACGGCTACTACGTACTGGTCTACATGGGAAGCGGCTTGGGAGCGTGGAGCACATCAGTGTCGGCCTCGTGGGGGGCCGTGGGGATCGTGACCTTCGCATGGTGCATCGCCTGGCTATGGGTGTGTTCCCCGGGGTACCGGCATCCCCTGCTGCCATGGATCCTGCTCGGGCTCTACAGTCTCCTGAGTGGCTTCATGACCGGTATCGGACGAGCCGGTTACGGTGTAGAGCAGGCCCTGGGGCCGCCGTACGTCACGATTTCATCGCTCTTCTGGGTGAGTCTGATCGTGATCGTTGTGCTTGCGATCACTCGCCTAGTGCAGGATGGGACAGTCTCCCGGATCCGAGCACCGGCTGTCGTTGCGGTCACGGTCTCCCTGTTCATCCTGGCGGGGGTGAGCTATGGAGCGTCATGGACGCATGCCAAAACAGCCCTCGAGCATCACAGCAGGGTGTTTCTCCAAGCCGGCGAGTGTCTTCCCTACTACGACAGGGCTCCGGACGATTGCCTCCGTGTTCTCTGGCCTGACGTGTCCACCTTCAAGAAGCGCGCCCACCGGTTGGAGACGCTCAGACTCGGGCCCTTTTCGCGGAGCAGACCAGAGCGCCCCCTTTCCCGGATGAACGGTCCTGGATCGTAGCGGTGAAATTGTAGTAATCGACAGGTTCCCGATCATTGCCGGCCTTTGGGAAGTACATATGATAACCCTACATCAGACAACGGACCGGCTAGCCTCCTGAGTCAGAAATTCGGACCATAATTTTTCCCTCCCCCTCAGATGGGGGAGGGCTTGGGTGGGGGTGAAGACGGCAGATGTCTGATACTCACGCACCCTCCCCCGCGCCCCCTCCCGCCAAGGGAGGGGGGATTTTTAAGCGAACTTGAGAGTCAGGACACTGATATGGACGAGCCAGTCAAGCCCGTCGTCGCATCGTGGGCCGTTCTCTCGGGGCCATCCCGGGAGAGCCCTGGGCGCAGAGGCGAGGCATTGCTCGACGGTGAATCAAACTGA
>JACQQF010000053.1 GCA_016207095.1 Candidatus Methylomirabilota bacterium
AGCGCGCATGGCCTACGAACGTGTGTGGGCGCCCCTCCTTCGCGCAAAGTTCGCCACGGAAGAAATCTCGGCCGCATTCCTCTGGGGGCGTGTCCATCCACGAATCCGTTCGCGCGGTCGCGGCGGGGAGGTGCTCGGATATCTCCTTGGTGGCTTCCAGCAGCTCTATAACGCACTCACCGAGCGAATCCGAGCTGGCGGCGGTGAGGTGCGAACGTCGACGCCGGCGCGAGAGTTGCGACGCCTCAATGCAGCGTGGGCGGTGCGTACCGACGCCAGTGAATTGCGATGTGACGCAGTCGTCGCCACGGCACCTCTGACAGTGGTCGCCAAGATCACGCGTGGTCTCCCCGATGACTACGTCAGGCGGTTGGGGTCGTTCGAGTACGTCGCCGCCTGGTGCCTCCTGCTGACGCTCGACCGGCGCCTCTCGGACTACTACTGGGTCAACAACCTGGACCCCGCGGCGACATTCGGGGTGATCGTCGAGCATACGAACCTCATCGGGCCGGAGCACTATGGGGGTCGACACCTTGTCTATGTGAACAACTACCTGCCTTGGGGACACCCATGGCTCGCCATGTCCACGCGGGAGGCGCTGGAGCACCACCACCCTTCGATCGAGCGCATGTTCCCGCGGTTTGCATGGGGAAGGGTGCTCAAGGCCTCACTGTTCGTAGAGCCCCACGCGAGTCCGGTGTACAGCCTGGGGTACGCAGCGCGGAAGCTGGACTTCTCGACGCCCCTTCCAGGACTCTACGTCTGCGGCATGCACCAGGTATACCCGGAAGACCGAAACCAGTCGCACTGCGCGGCGCTGGCCGAGCGCCTGGCGGCCGAGCTGTGCGCGAAGTTGGTCGCGACCTGAACGGGAGGGACTGGCAGAAATGGCACGGCGACGCCTGGGGTTGCTGTCGGTGGTTGTCCCCGTTTACAACGAAGAAGAAAGTTTACACGCGCTTCGGGCCCGATTAACCGCCGCGTTGGCGGACCTGGACTTCGAATGCATCCTGGTCAACGATGGTAGCAGCGACGCCACGCCGGACATCGCCCGGGGATTTGCACGGGAGGACCCACGCTTTAAGTTGGTGAGCCTATCGCGGAACTTCGGGCACCAGGCGGCTGTCTCGGCGGGACTGGCCTTCTCCAAGGGCGCATGCGTGGCCGTGATGGACGCCGACCTTCAGGACCCACCGGAGCTGTTGCCGGACATGGTGCGGGAGTGGGCCGAGGGGGCCGATGTGGTCTACGGCGTCCGGATCAGTCGCCAGGAGGGCCTGCTCAAGCGTGCAGCGTATCACGGATTCTATCGGCTGTTGGCCTCCATGGCCTCGATTGAGCTGCCTGTTGACGCGGGCGATTTTGCGATAATGGACCGACGCGTCGTAGACCTGATCGTCTCGATGGGCGAGCACCGCCGGTACGTCCGAGGGCTTCGAAGCTGGGTGGGATTCCGCCAGATGGCGTTTCCCTATAACCGGGCGGCCAGGCACGCTGGCAGCGCGAAGTACACGCTGCAAAAGCTGTTCGGCCTCGGCCTGACAGGGATGGTGTCATTTTCGTACGCGCCCCTCAGGCTCGCCGCGCTGACCGGCGCCGGTATTTCAATCCTGGCGTTTGCGGCAGGGGTGTTCTTTGTCCTTCACCGGCTGATCGGCTTTCGGATTCTGGGCCACACGCCTGAAGATGTTCCAGGCATTGCGAGCGTGTTCGTCTTAATGGCGTTTCTGTTCGGTGTCCAACTTCTCATCCTCGGCCTGCTAGGGGAATATGTCGGCCAGATCTTCGACGAAGTCAAGAAGCGCCCCGTCTTCATCGTGGACGAACTGGTCGGGCTTGACCCGGCTCGAGCACGCGGGGTCCCTGAACCAGCACGGGGGGCCGCTGTCGAATCTTCAGCGGATCGCCCGGAAGCGGTCGAGCGTTGATGCTTCACCGCCACGGGCTGCAGAGCGTTGAGTGATGACGTCCCATGCCCGGCGCACAGCGCTCTACCTCGTCTTAATCTCGGGATTGGGCCTGGCATTACGCCTCGTCTTCCCCACGGCGGATCCCCCCACCGTCCGCACTGTGGGTACGTTCTGGGTTGATGAGGGGGCATGGGCAGCGTCAGCCAGGAACCGCGTGCTTTTCGGAACATGGCAGCTCAACCAGTGGAACCCGCTCCATGTCTCACCGCTCTTCACCGGCCTCGTGACGCTGAGCTACACGCTGTTCGGTGTCGGGACGTGGGCGTCGCGTCTGCCAAGCATGCTGCTCGGTGCGGGACTACCAT
Source organism: Candidatus Methylomirabilota bacterium (assembly GCA_016207095.1). Taxonomy (GTDB): domain Bacteria; phylum Methylomirabilota; class Methylomirabilia; order Methylomirabilales; family Methylomirabilaceae; genus Methylomirabilis. The sequence goes on from JACQQF010000053.1 coordinate 2,276, forward strand.
TGCTCGCATTCGCAACGCTCCGTCACGAAGACCGGCAGGGCGCGTGGATCGCGGCCCTGTTCATGGCCACGGACTACACCCTCGTCAGTTTCGCGCGAATCGCGATGCTGGAGACGATGATGGTAACGCTCCTCGCGGCGGCGGCCTGGTGTCTTGCGGAGGGACTTCGGAGCCTACCCGGGCAAGGCGATGGGCGAAGAGTGTGGCTGTTCACCAGCGGTGTCGTCTCAATTGTATCCGTGACGGCGAAAGCCTCGGCCTTCTTCTTTCCGATAGGGCTGACGCTCGCTCTCGCGGGTCTTGCGTTGCTGGAAGGGTTCGGGACTGCTCAAGGCAAGAGGTACCAAGCGGCTCTTGCGTGGTATCTCTTCGGATGCGCAGTCATGGTGAGCCTCTGGGCGATTCTGTGGGTTCTTCCCACCTGGAACGAGTTCGCCTTGTATCAGTTTCGACACTATGCTGCCGGCCGAGTGACGCGGTCAGTCAGGGGCATTGGAGCCAATGCTCTCCTGTTTCCGATCTCAAAGACGATATTCGCTCGGATGCCCGTCGCCACGGTGTTTGGCGTGGTCGCCACGATCATACTTCTCGCCGCGATGTTACAGCGACTCGTCGGTGACTCACGCAGGGGCCTGGAGAGAACCGGAGAGGCGAAGTGGACGGTCGTTCAGGCAACACGATTCAGGCTGTCGCCTGTGGACGTGGCGCATGCCTCATGGCTCTGGGTAGGAGTGGCTACAGTCATCGCCTTCGACACCTACGCAACGCACCGCTATGTCATGTTGTTACCGCCACTCATCCTTCTAGCCGCGCGGCAAATCTCGGGTGGGCTTTCAGGAGCAGGAGGGCAGCCGGTCGGAGGTCCGAGCGGTGACGCCCGAACCCAATCGGGGAGATCGGGCGATGGCACCCTGATCGACGAACTCCCATCTCGTTGGCGCGCAGTGTGGGCTATCCTTGCGGTCTACCCATTATACGTCCTGTGGGGGGGCCTGCTGGCCGCGCTTCCGGTCCGCATGCGGTGGATCGCGCCCCCTGCCGTGCTCATCGCCATGCTGTCGGCGGTGTGGTTGGCATACAGACGAGATCAAGCCACCACGCGTGCGCCAGGGTGGCGGCCATCGGCTGCTTTAGGTCAATTGCCCTCGGCAGCCACCGCGCTCTTGATCGGGCTCGCGGTTGTAGTTGGCATCGGACAGTTCATGCGCTGGGCGTCCGCGCGCACGTATACTATTGTCACCGCCTCTCGCCAGATCGGAGATATTGTGGGTTCAGGGATTCCGGTGCACGGAACCCCGGCAGTCTCGCTCTCGCTGGAGAACCGCACGCGCGCCTATATGGTGCATCAGGGGATTACAGATCTGAAGCAGGAGCTCGCGCGGGAGACACCATGGTTTGTGACGTACGACCTCTTCCGCCCTGTTGCCGAGGATTCGCAGTTTGCGGTCGTCTTGCGTCACCGGCTTCATGATGCCATTCCAGTGCTCCACCTTCCCGTCCAGGATTCGGTAGGAGATGTCCCCAATGTTGCGGTTCTCTGGCGCGTGCGTGAACGCCACAGACCATAAAAGCGGATGCGGGCGCGGTGGAGTCTACGGCTTGAAAATCGCCGCAGCGATCTCGGTACCCATGATCACCTTCGTCATGCTCGCGGTGCCGTTGTTGAACCAACCAATCGATACGTGGGAATGGCTCAATCTCTGCGCGGGGCAGCGGATCGCGGCGACCGGGGTGCCCTCGGTGGATTGTCCGGTCGCTCCAGCGCCTAGTCCGTCCCAAGAAAGCGCGAGTCCACCCGCGCTGCTGCTAAACCATCCGCCGAGCTCTGCCTACCTGATCGCGGCGGCACTTCGCCTCTTTGGAAATGGCGAGGGGCAGGCTCGGCTGCCCGGCGTGCTTGCCGTGGTGTTGACGGCCGCATTGCTGGCAATCTTCGCGCGGCGAGCGTTCCGAGATGATCGGCAGACCGCCGATCGCGTTGCCTTCGTGGCTGTCTGCCTTTACTTGATTCATCCCGCAACAATGCAAGGCGCCCTCTACCTGAGCTTTTCAGAAGGAACGTTATTGCCACTGAGCTGGCTCCTCTTCTTGCTCACCTGGTTCGAAACACTCGGCCAGCCGCTGGTGGTTCGCGCCGGGATGCTCGGGCTCTGCTTCGCGATAGCGCTCTCGGCGAAGATTACGACGTCGCTCGCGCTGCCGGTGTCGATGGCGATCGTGACATGGGGGATGGAAGGCTTCGGGCCGGCGGGCCTCTTGTTCACTGGTGTGGCCGGATTGGGCCTGATGCTCTTCTTGGGAAGCTGGTGGGCCTATGCGGTCTACCTGGCCAGTCTTGTGGGGCTGCCGGCCGAAACGCTCTGGACAGAGCCGTTCCGGTATCTCATGGGCGAGGGGCGGGTTGTTGAGGCCTCGATTAGCGACCTCCTGCTGAACGTGTCACGGACCGTTGTTTTCCTTGGCCCGCTGCTGATGACCATGGCAGGAATCGCCACAGCGCGCAGGATCAGGCAATATGCCCGGGATCATCAAGTTCAGCCCCTGGACCTGATCCCAATACTAGCGGCCGTGGTGCTGGTCGGTTATCTGGCACTACCGGGAGGCACCGGAGCTTTCCCGAAGTACCACTTGGTGATCTTGCCCTTGCTAGCGTGGCTCGCCGCCCAGGACTTCCCGCCGGCTGCCCTCCGCCGGTCGTTGCTCGCGACGGTATTTGTCGTTGGCATTATCTACTATTTTTACCTCGTGGGAGATCCCCTGAAGTTGGTGAATCACGATATGCGGATCGCGCGATTCGCGGGCGGGACCACGTCCGTGGTGTGGCACCTAGGCCTCGCGGCCCTCTTCTACGTTATCTTTCCACTCGTCGCGTCAAGGCTTGTCCGATCGTGGCGACCAGCCGTCTTGACCACCGCCGTTGCATCACAAATGGGCCTGATCCTCTTGCAGATCAATGGTGGCTATTTTGCGAAGCATTCGTATGGGACCCCGTTAGCAGATTTCACGCGGACGATCGATCTCGTGAGATCGGCGACCCCAACCAGATCAGAGATCCTGGCCCTGCCTGAATTCGGATACAAGACTGGCCGTCGAATCGTCCCCGGTATGAGGCGGGATCTTTGGAGCGATCCCGAGAGCCTTGAAAAGGTTATCCGGCAGGGCAAGCCTTCCGCGATCGTTTACGGCCTCCCAACGCATACGATTTCGCAGCTACGTGACTTGAGCGGCGATTCGCGACTGAACGCAACCCTCGAGAGGGCATACCGCCGTGTCGACGTTGGAGAGTTCACGGTCTGGTTGAGAGGGCCGTAACATGACCTCTCCTAAGTCTCGGTACCCGCTGAAGCTCGAACCCTACAGCAGCCACTCCATCATTCTGTCTCGGTTGGGGCCAGGCCGGGATCGGCGTCTCTTAGCCCGGTTTTTCGAATTGACAGGGGAACGGACGAGGGTATAATTTTGCGTGGCATAAGAAACGCTGCTTCTGGCCCTCCTGACTGGTTCGGAGGTCACCATCCAATGGTTGACGTCGAATATGGCCTGTGCGGCTTCTCGTTCGATCTCCAACTCCAGGCTCAGTCCCGGGATGCAACAGTTACCTCCAACGCGGGCTGGATGCTGCCGCGCGAGGTGAATCTGCGACAAGGCCTGAGCGCCCTAGTCGAGCGACCCCTCATCGATCTTCGTACCGAGTGCGCCCTCCATCTCTCCCTACCCGATCTGTTCCCCAAGTCGATCGGCGTCCGCTTGGCCGGCTACGAGGACATTACCGACACTGAACAGCCGCGCGACGATCTTGCCATTCGCATGCTGGCCTCTGACAGGCATCGGGAAGCTGCTGCCGCGCTCCCCTCGATGCCGAACGGGCTCCAGGTGAAGTCCCTCGTCGATGAGCGGACCTCCCTGCAGCTCTCATGCGTCGCAATTCAGCGGATGCGGGACGATGCCATCCAGCCCATAACCTTCGATCTCGAAAGATCCAAGAGCCCGATCGACGATACGCGAGGGCCGTCGCCCCCCACCCTCGACGCGATCGTGCCCGCGCGAACAGACTTCCTGGGCGACGAGTTAGAATGGGTCTATCTCCTGGCGGGACACCCGGCGCTTAGCGTCCGGTATTGCGTCAAATGAAAAGGAAAGCGCTCGGTGGCGGTGATGTGCCTCCTGACGCGAAGCGAGCCCAGGGCGCCCCCAAAGACTCGAAAGGGTGCCTGGACCCCTTCGCTGCTGAGAATTATTTCTACCTTCATTGCACCCCAGACCGGGTGGCCAAGTTCCTTGCCCACGCGAAGCTCTACGAGATGTCCCTGGGATTGCCCGGCCACTTCGCCGAAGCGGGAGTTTTCAAAGGCGCGTCCTTCTGCCGCTTCCGGAAGCTGGGGCGGCTTTTCCATCCAGACCATACCCGCCGCTTTATCGGCTTCGACATCTTTGGCAAGTTTCCTCCCGCCGAGTACGGCCCGGACAAGCAGGTGCTTGACATCCTGTGGGCGAGCGACGGTGACACCAGCATTACCCGCCAGGCGCTGCTCCTACTCCTGAAAGACCAGGGCTTGGCCGACAATGTCGATCTGGTCGAGGGTGACATCCGCCAGACGCTCCCGCATTACCTTAAGGAGCACCAGCAGATAAGTTTCGCGATTGTCAATATCGATCTCGATCTGTACGAGGCGACCGCAGCCGCCCTGGAGAACCTCTTCCCGCTCGTGGTGCGGGGTGGGATCGTGATCCTCGACGACTACGAAGGCTTCCCCGGCGCAAAGCGGGCGGTCGACGAGTACCTGGCCACCCACAAACGCCAGGAGCGGCTCCTCAAGCTCTGCTTCGCCCGCTCACCCTCCTACCTCATTAAAGAATAGCGCGCCCGGCGGACGCTCCCTCTAAATGAAGCACTGGCAATCTCAGACCGAGGCGTGGAGGCCCAAGGCGTTGCTCCTCGGATCGGTCTTCAGCACATCTGGGCGTCCTGTTCGGAGGCGGCCAGTCCGTTTTATCTCAAACACGGTCCACGACCTCGCTTGCCGCGAGTTCGTCCTGCGCACACTCCGGCGCGGCACCCCTGGGCCGTGGAAGCCCACAGAGAGCTCTTCCGGCATGGGATCGTCGTCTGTCCGGGTGAGAATAAACCCATTTCGGCGGGATCTCATTCAACAGGAGGAACCATCTGGCAAAGCGCTGGGATGGCCCTTCGCCGCGTCAGCCGACTGAAGGGCCCGGATGTGGTAGCGTTAACACGAGGCCGTGGACCAGGCCAGGGCCGGCACCCTCTCCGCTATCATCGCCAGTAGAGGCTTCAATAAGCTGGCTTCGGGCACTGTGTGGACAACAACGCACGTGCTAAGATGCAATTCAAGCGAAGATAAGGAGCAAACTTCCCATGAAGAAAATAATCATCCTGACCGGTTCAGAACTGAGACACATATTCTTTCGGAAGTTTATCGCATTGTCAGATGATATCGAAGTCATACATTCCTACTGCGAAGGCTTAGAGCAAAGCCTCCAAACAATAGTCGCAGCCCAGCATGATAACCCCCTGAGAACCAAGCACCTCATGAATAGAGAACAGTCTGAAAGAGATTTCTTTGGTCTGTTTCTTGACAACGTTCCTGACAATTCTAGGGCAATGTCCTTGCCCAAAGGTGCTGTACATTCGCCTCCTTATACGGTAGCCATTATTGAATCCAAACCTGATCTACTAATCGCATATGGTTGCTCGATCATCAGAGAACCATTATTAAGCGCTTTCAAAGGACGGTTTCTTAACGTTCATCTTGGCTTATCTCCCTACTACAGGGGAAGTGGAACGAATTACTGGCCGCTAGTGAATAACGAACCAGAATATGTCGGTGCTACATTCATGTATATTGATGCGGGCATCGACACAGGTGAGATTATCCACCAGATTCGGGCTCGAAGCGTGTGGGGGGATACACCCTCACAAATCGGGAATCGGTTGATTGTAGATATGGCCTATTTCTACAGGGAGATCATTAGAAAATTCGACGTTCTCGAAAGAATGACGCCCTTACCAAGACCGGATAAAGTAAAAGTCTATAAGAAGAAGGATTTTTCCGAAGAATCAGTAGTAACGCTCTATAATAACTTCGCAAATGGTCTTATGGAAAGATACCTTGTAGAAGAATCGGAAAGGTGTAGAAAAGCCCCAATTATCCGTAACCCCGCACTCATGAGGTGAACATTTGTATGAAGGCAATAATGTACCATTATGTAAGGCCAACTAATCCTGAGTTACCCTATTTTCGGCACTTGCACTTGGAAGATTTCAAGAAGCAATTGGATTATTTTGCCGAACAATATGGGTTTTGCTCGATGGTTGACTTCTTGCGGTCCATAAAAACAGGCATACCCAAGACTGGTGTGATTCTTACGTTTGATGATGGATTTAGCGACCACTATCAATACGTTTGGCCTTGCTTACAAGAAAGAGGGTTGTGGGGAATTTTCTATATTCCCACTGGCCCTTACCATAGTGCGAAGTTGTTAGACGCGCATCGCATTCACATGCTGTTGGGAAAGCATGGAGGGCGCATGATTTGTGATGCGCTTAAGGACATAGTCTCAGAGGATATGCTGTCCCACGCTCATATTGTGGAATTTAGAACTCTAACTTACAGTAGGCAGAAAAACGACGATTACTCGAATCTTGTGAAAAGGATATTGAATTACTACATTAGTTATGATTACCGCCAGAGGGTTATTGATGACCTAATGTCTATGTTTCCACCTGATGAGAGGATTTCGACCGGTCAGTTCTACATGAGCACTGAAGAGATTCGGCAGATGCAGGCCACAGGGATGATTATTGGCAGTCATGCTGTTAATCATCTAGTCATGAGCAAGCTAACAACGGATAATCAAGAAAAGGAGATCAAAGAATCCTTTAATTTCCTCGAACAAATCACAGACGGCCTAACTCTAAGAACATTTTGCTACCCCTATGGCGGTTTTTATTCCTTCACCGAAGATACGGAAAAGCTTCTTGAAGACAATGGTTGTTTATTCTCTTTCAATGTTGAATCGAGAGACATAGACGCTTTTTCTCTCAAAAACAGATTGCAGGCTCTGCCACGTTATGATTGTAATGAATTCCCGTACGGCTCTGTGCGAGGACAGTAAGAGAACAGAATTGCTCACATAAAGCGGTTACCCCACCGGCTCATCGAGTTTGTGAGGCTGCCTTTTTAGATGGCCCCGCACCTCCTGGGAGACATTCCGGTAGCTGCGGCGGAACCGGTCCACGTGAACGGGCAAGAAAAGGGACCTGACAATGCCGCTCGACCAGGAGTCGATTCACGATCGGGACTGGCTCGAGACGAAGGCGAGCGAGACCTTCTTTGAGGAGGCTCCACGCTACCCGGACATCGCCGATGTGGTCGCCGAGCTTCGGCCACGTCGGCTGCTCGACGTAGGCTGCGGCTCGGGATATCTGGCGAAGCTCCTGAAGATGCGCGTTCCGGAGCTCGTCGTGCACGGGATCGACATCTCAAGCGTAGCGCTCCAGCGCGCTAGACGCTACGTGGACCAAGTCTGGCAGGTGGACCTTGACAAGGCTGATCTTCCTGCGCCCGCCGAGCACTACGATACCGTCGCGTGCGTTGAGGTACTCGAACACCTCTACGACCCCGATCACGCTCTCCAAGAGATAGCCCGCGTCCTGGTCCCCGGGGGATACGCTGTTGTCACCGTACCGAATCTCGCCTACTGGCGGTTCCGCCTCGCGCTACTACGAGGACGGGTGCCGCCCCCCGCGATGGATCGACGCCACCTGCACCAGTTCGACTCCCGCCTCTTCGCCGAGACTCTGTCACGG
>JACQQF010000002.1 GCA_016207095.1 Candidatus Methylomirabilota bacterium
CCGACCTGAGGGTTGGGCGAGAATCTGTTCCCGGCTGCGTGATCCAGCACCACGAGCACGTCACTCGCACCGTCAGATGCGAGTGACGCTCCGTATCATGAGGAGGTCGATGATGAGGATGACACGATCGTTCGGCTGGATCTTCGCAGGCGCCGTTGCCGCCGGCCTTCTCGCCGGCTGCGCGGAGCTCGCGATCCGCTCCGCACCGGCCAAGCAACCGCGCGCGTCGCAGAGCGATCTCGCCCAAAATGCGACCCGAGCCTTCTGGGAGAACTTCTACGAGGCCCGGTACGAGAACATCCCGCAGGTCCAGATGCTGCTGACCGCCGCGTACCTCGAGGACCCCAACGACCCGCGGCTGGCGCTCCTCCTCGCGCACACCCACCTCTGGAAGGTTTCCGAGCGCGCGCGCCTCTCGCCCGTCCCGCCGGAGATCACCGACCACCTGATTCTGGCCGAGCGTTACTTCGCCGAAGCGCGCCAACTGGCGCCAGACGACGATCGCATCCCGGGGTGGCTCGGGTCGGTGAAGCTCGCCCTCGGCACTATCCACCGTGACGAACGGGTGACCCGCGAGGGGTACTTCATGGTGAAGGCGGCGGCGGCCGCCTACCCGCAGTTCAACGACTTCACCCTGTCCTATACGCTGGTGGGCCAGCCGCACGATTCGTCCCGCTTTGCCGAGGCGGTCGCCGCGATGTGGGAGAACCTGGACCTCTGCTTCGGGCGCCGCTACGATCGGGTGCGCCCCGTTCTCGAATGGGCGCCAGTGGCGGCCCTGCGCACAGACATCGGCCGCAGCCGCGTCTGCTGGAACACGGCCCTCGTCCCGCACAACATGGAGGGCTTCTTCCTGCACTTCGGCGACGTCCTCCTGAAGAACGGCCAGAAGGAGGCGGCCGAGACCACCTATCGCTTCATCAAGACGGTGCCGGAGTACGCGACCTGGCACTACAAGCCCGCGCTCGAGGAGCGGTTGGCCAACCTCGACGATTGGATGGCCCGGCTCCGCGGCGCCGATCGCGCGAACGACCCGCCATACATGCTGAATTCGGTGATCGCGTGCGTCGCCTGCCATGCGCGGTGAGCCGCACGCAGGGCACGCGCCGCCGCAGCGTGTGCACACGGTCTGGAAGGGACCGGAGGCGTCTCGCGTCCGAGTGAGCACGGGTGGCGGGGATGGAGACTGTGGATATCATTTCATCGTTGGGGTAACGTACCTAGTCTTTGCCCGGCAAGGCGCCTGGAATACATTGCAGACGAACATCTGTACCCGCGCGAAGCGGGCGTCGGGTGAGGCTGTTGACGATCTCAAGGCACTTGGGCCTGGAACTCCCGTCACCGGGCGACACGACGATTGAGATTATTCCGTGATGATTTAGGTGGGGATATTGGGAGCCTATCGATTTCTCGCGGCCAGTCTCTCCCTGACGGCATTCAGAAGCGCGAAGCCGGCCTCCGCATCTGGGACCTTATCGATCAAATAGACGATCTCGATGATCGTTGACTGGTCTCCGCGTGGCCGCATCTGGGCTCTCATGATGTGAAATTCTTGGCGTGTCGCCTTGCCGAACCGCTGATAGGGATCGACCGATCCTCCGATCACCACCGTTGAATCTCTCGTGCCCCTGATCAGATACTTGGACGTGTCTACCGTCTCAAGGTCGAACCCCCATAGCTTTGTCACCTCCAGGAAGGCCTCCAACACCTCATCGATCGGGGAACTGATCGTTCCCCACTCCGGGTGAACCTCGGGCGCGGCGCACGCAATCAGGGTCACGAGCGATACCGCGGATATAACCCCAATCAAGAGTCTCGGCATCATTGTGTACGTGTGTCCATTGGGTTTCGGGCTATTATCACATGGGACAGACCCTACCACCATAATTTGCCTCTCCGGGAGGGTCAAGCGAAAAGCGGGGGTGCCTCGCCGGCCCCGGGGTCGGCCAGGCGCCGTTTCCGCATCCACGACCCGCCATGGGGAAAGGACCAGATCAAGTTATTGACGGGCCGCTCAAAACACTGCACAATCCAGGGAGCGAACCGGCGCAAGGAAGGAGGCGGGCGTGGTAAGCCAGAGCCCAGAGGGGTTGGTCAGAGGGATCAAAGAGGAGGCCCGTCGGGTGGGCTTCGAGCTGGTCGGGATTTCCTCGATCGCCGACCCGCTGCACGAAGAGTCATTCGCCGACTGGCTGCGGCTGGGATATGCGGGAGAGATGGCCTACCTCACGCGAACCGAGGAGGCCCGCCGCCATCCGGGCTCCTGGCTGCCGTGGGCTCGTTCGGTCGTCTCCGTCGCGATGAACTACTACACACCCTTTCCCCGCGAGACGGCTCCGCCTGGCACGACCAGGGGATGGATCTCCCGGTATGCCTGGGGAGACGATTACCATACGCTTCTGGAACGCCGGCTGGATTCGCTCCTAGCCTGGATTCGTGGCGAGGTCGGCGAGACGGTTCAAGGCAGAGCCTACGTCGATACCGGGCCGGTGCTGGAGCGGGAGTTCTCAGGCCGGGCCGGGATCGGATGGATCGGCAAGAACACCCATCTCATCTCCCCGAAGCGAGGGTCCTGGTTCTTTCTCGGCGAGCTGTTCCTGGGCCTCGAGCTCCCGCCGGACAGATCGATCAGGGACCGGTGCGGCTCGTGTGATCTTTGTCTCAAAGCCTGCCCCACGAACGCCTTCGTCGGCCCGTATCGGCTGGATGCCCGCCGCTGTATCTCCTATCTGACGATCGAGCTGAAGGGAAGCATCCCGGTCGAGATGCGGCCTTTGATGGGCGATCACGTTTTCGGCTGCGACATCTGTCAGGAGGTCTGTCCCTACAACGCCAAGGTCACGCCGAGCGAGGAACCGGCATTTCAGCCCAGGGACGGTTTGTATGCGCCGGAGCTGATCCCGCTCCTGTCACTGACCGAAGAGGGATTCCGGCGGCGGTTCAAAGGGAGCGCCATCAAGCGCCCGAAGCGGCGAGGATTTCTGCGGAATGTCGCGGTGGCCCTCGGCAATCTGGGAGCTGTCGAGGCGGTTCCGGCCCTGGTCAGGGCCCTCTTGGATCCGGACCCATTGGTGAGAGGCCATGCGGCCTGGGCGCTGGGCCGGATTGGGATCGATAAGGCCCGCGCCGCGCTCGCCGAGGCGATTCAGCGGGAGACCGATCCCGAGGCGAAGGCGGAGATGGAACAGGCACTGGGGCGGGAAGAGGCCGAGGGTATTATGGAGTCCCGGCTCAGCGTCTTCGGGCCTTGATGATGACGCGAGCCCTGACCGTGAATTCCCTCCCGCTGCCCTGGAGGTAGGTAACGAATCCTTGCCGGCGGCCATCGGCCTTCCACTTCGCGGACAGGCCAGACCCTTCCAGGTAGGTCAGACCCTCATCCGGCGCGGCGAAGGACAGCACCTCTCGCTCCACCCCCAGATAGACCGGTTCGAACCCGGCCTCTGAAAGCGCCGTCTCGACGTGTCCCTCCCCGTAGGCGTACTGCGAGATCCTGCCACTCTCCTTCCATTGGTCCACGTGGAAGGCCGCAAAGGCGATGGCGTCGCCCGGCGACAGCACAGCGGCCGCCCGCCGGAGGATCTCGTCCGACATGCAGAGGTTGGCGACGACCAGGCTGATTGGACCGAGGTCACGATAGTCAATCACCTCCGCGTCAAGGCAATGAAACGTTACATGGTCCAGCCGGAGTGCCGCGGCATGCTGGCGCGCTTGTTCGATCACCTCATTGGCGCGGTCGATCCCGATGATCCGACCGACCTCTTTGGCCAAGGTGAGGGTCAGGCGACCGCTGCCACACCCCACATCCAGGATCGTCCTATCGTGCAGCGGCTCTTCGCGTATCAGACGAAGGAGGGTGGCGCTGAGGCCAGCATGATTCGCCTTGCCTCCCTCGCCCGCCCTGTACGGCCTCTCTATTCGATGGCGATTCCACTCGACCATCAGTGCCCCCTTTTGGCTTGTATCATACGCTGATCTTCCGGAAGATATGATAATGTTTTTCGGTCGCATCCGGGGGATCCGTTCAGGGTGACCGTGATGGTAAAGACATGTGAGAGGGATGACATCGGGAACTGAGAAAGCGTGGCGCCCTTTGTGGAGGAAGCGACCCTCACAAAGGGCGTTCGTGTCGTGGTCCCTTCAGACTTTACAAGGCCTGAGATTTCCGATAAGCTGAGTCCCGGGTCAGGCCCTGGTACCTATTGCGGGTCGTGAGGAGGACCATCGGTATGAAGGCATTCTTCGACAGCCTCAGCTTACGAGCGAAACTGCTCCTCATGATGTTCTCCCTCCTCCTGCTAACGCTGGCGTCCCTCTTCGTCTTGTACTGGCAGGCGGAACGTGCCCTGATCCTCCAGGTCGAGAAGCACACAACGGACCTCTCGACAGCCATTCAGATCAGTGTCGAGCGACTGACATCGAAGGGACGGACGGATGAGGCGCGGCTCCAGGACTATGTCGCCCGCCTCCAGCGCAAGGGGGTCAAGGAGATCTCGATCGTCAGCAACGAGGAGGAGGTCATCGCCAGCAGCAACCCCACCAGGGTCGGGGCCACGATCGACCCCAAGCGCAGGGACCTCTTCATCACCGCTCGCCTTGGAGACACGCTTGGAGCGGGGAATATCCAAAAGACCTACAATCTGATCGTGCCGATCGTGGTCGGCAACCAACGAATGGGCTACGCCCTGATCAGCATGGTGCTGGATGATTTCGCCCAAATCTCGCGATTCAACTTCATCAAGAGGCTGGTCGCCACGGTGCTGGTCTTTGGCGTCGGGATGGTGGCCTCCCTCATCCTGTCATGGAAGTACACCAAGCCGATCGACCGGGTCGTGCAGGCAGCGCGACGGGTGGCCCAGGGCGACCTCCGGGAGACGCTGCCGGTCGAACGACAGGACGAGATCGGTCAGCTTACCGAGAGCTTCAACGACATGGTGGCGAAGCTGCGGGCGAACAAGGAACTGGAGAATCGCTTGCATCGGGCGGAGCGGCTCTCCAGCATCGGTCAGTTGGCCTCGGGGATCGCCCACGAGATTCGCAATCCGTTGAACTTCATCAACCTGAGCATCGACCATCTCCAGAGTCGATGTCCGCCGGATGATCCCGGTGCGCGCGAGGAGTTCGCCTACCTGGTGTCGGCGGTGAAAACCGAGATCCATCGTCTGGACACCATGATCACCAATTTCCTGACCTATGGCAAGCCGCTCAAGCTTCAGCCGCGCGCATGCGATCTGCCGCCGTTGTTGGACGATGTGGCCAGGATGGCTGGCGGCAAGGCCAAGGAACAGGGGATCGAGATCGAGCGGGGCTATCCGTCCGAGTTGCCGAGGGTCTTGGTGGATGGGGAACAGATTAAGACCTGCTTTGTGAATGTCCTGGTGAATGCCTTCCAGGCAATGCCCCGGGGGGGGACCCTCTCGATCGCCACTCGTCAGGTGAATGGAGCTGACCCATCAAGCGGTTCGCCGCTCTCCGCCAATGGGCGGTGGGTTGAGGTGAGCTTCAGGGACACCGGGTGCGGGATCGCCTCCGACGACCTTCCGAAAGTCTTCGAGCCGTACTTTACCACAAAGGAGGTCGGAATCGGCCTGGGGCTGGCCCTGACCAAGAAGATCGTGGAGGAGCATGGCGGGTCGATCGCGCTGGACAGCACCCTTGAGGAGGGGACCACGGTGATGATCCGGCTGCCGGTCGGGGAGGAGGCCTGATGCCCCGTGGCAGAGTCCTGGTGGTGGATGACGAGGGGTCACAGCGTGACATCCTTCGGACGATCCTGTCCGCTGAGGGCTATGCTGTTGAGACGGCGCCCGGGGGCCGGGAGGCGGTCAGGCGTTGCCAGGAAAAGGCGTTCGACGTGGTCTTGACCGATCTGCGGATGCCGGGGACCGATGGCCTCTCGCTGGTGGAGCGGTTGACGCGGGATGACCCGCCTACCCTGGTCGTCCTGATGACCGCGTATGGATCGATGGATTCGGCCGAGCAGGCGCTGAAACGGGGCGCCTTCGACTACCTGACCAAGCCGATCGAGCGGGAAGAGCTTCTGCTCACTGTCCGGCGGGCCTTTGAGCGTATCCAGTTGAGCCAGGAGAATCGGCTCTTGCGACAGCAACTGGAGAAGCGCTTTCGCGTCGAAGGGATTGTGGGCAGCCACTTTCGCGTGCAGGAGGTCTTTGAGAAGATACAGAAGGTCTCCGGCAGCAACTCCACCGTCCTGCTCATCGGGGAGAGCGGGACCGGGAAGGAGCTCGTCGCCAGGGCCATCCACCGGCACAGCCCGCGCCGGGAGCGACCGTTTGTAGCGCTGAGCTGCGCCGCGATCCCTGAGACCCTCATCGAGAGCGAACTGTTCGGCTACGAGAAGGGGGCGTTCACCGGGGCCTCCTTCCGTCACCTCGGCCTCTTCGAGGCGGCCGACAGGAGCACCCTGTTCCTGGACGAGATCAGCGAGCTGAACATCAACCTGCAGGCCAAGGTATTGCGCGCCCTGCAAGAACGGGAGGTGCGGCGGGTTGGGGGCCGGGAGGACATCAAGGTCGATGTCCGGATCATCGCTGCCTCCAATAAAAACCTGGAGGATGAGATCGAGCGAGGTGCGTTTCGGGAGGACCTTTTCTATCGGTTGAACGTCGTATCGATCGTCATCCCGCCACTGAGGGAGCGGAGCACCGATATCCCGCAGCTCGCAGAGTATTTTATCAAGAAGCACGGCGAGAGGTCAGGAAAGCCGATCAGGGGGGTCACCAACGAGGCGATGCGGCTCCTCATGAGCTATCATTGGCCGGGCAACGTCCGACAACTGGAAGCGGTTCTCGAGCGGGCGATGCTCCTCTCCGATGGGCCAGAGATCGAGCATTACGATCTTCCCATTGAGGTCCGGTTCTTCGATCTGCCGGCCCAACCCCATCCGTTCAGCACATCCGGCAATAGGTTTGGGGTCGAGATTCCCGAGGGGGGGATCTCGCTCGAGGAGCTGGAACGCGATCTGATCGCGCAGGCCATGGAGAAGTCTGATTGGGTGATCACGAAGGCAGCACGCTTACTGGGGCTGAGCTACCGGACGCTCCAATACCGACTGGAGAAGTTTCAGGTCAGACGGGGCAATGTCAGGGGACGGATAGACCGAGACGGTGTGGGGGCAGAAAGGGGGGATGTGAGTGGGGAGCGTGGTCAAGAAGCGTCGCAAGAAGATGAGCAAACACAAACACAAAAAACTACTAAAGCGGACCCGGCACCAGCGCCGGAAGAAATGAGGCCGGGCACTAAACGTTCGAACGTCTGACCGACTCTAACGTCATAGATTCTATTGATTCTCGTTGTGAGGGTCCAGGGGAGAGGCCAAGGGTGATAGGTCGCGAGGGGTGCCCTTGGAGGGGAGCGGAGTTCGGGGTCTCGATCGGTCGAACGGGGGACGGTTCTCGGTGAGAGACAGGGGCCTTGCGCGAGGCGGACTTCGAGCTGATCGATCGGTTCTTGGGGGGCGATGGGGCTGCATTCGATGAATTGGTCCACAGACGCCAGCGAGAGGTCTACAATCTGGCGTACCGGATGACCAGGAATGCGGAGGATGCCCGGGACCTCTCCCAGGAGGCGTTTCTTCAGGTGTATCGGAATCTCAATCGCTTCGATCGGCGCTCCAGTCTTTCCACATGGCTGTATCGGATCGTGATGAATCTGTGCCTCAACCATCTGAATCGGGGTTCCCGCTCTCGGTTTCCCTCGGTGAATGAACAGGTGGACGTGGCCGATCCGTCCGAGGGATCGCTGGGGCGGCTTGAGGAGAAAGAGCGGCAGGAGGCTCTCGCCCGCGCCATTGAGGCGCTGCCGCCGCAGCAGCGAGCCAGCATGACCCTGCGCGTGCACCATCACCTGCCCCATGGGCAGATTGCCGAGATCCTGGGGATCTCCGAAGCAACGGCCAAGGTCCATTATTTTCACGCCGTACAGGCCCTACGAAGGAAGCTGACTCATTGGCGAGAGGACGGATAACACGAGAAGGGACCACATTTCCCATGCGATGCGAGGAAGCCGGAAGCACGTTGCTGGAGTTGATGGAGGAGGAGTTGCCCCCCGGGCGGCGCGATGAGGTCGTTGGTCACCTTGAGGTCTGTACCGCCTGTGCCAACGAACTCTCGGCGTACCAGGATCTGCTGGCGCTCGTCCGGGCCGACCCGGTTCCCGACCCGTCGCCGCGCTTCTGGGAGGAGTTCCTGCCATCACTCAAGCATCGAATCGAGCAAGGGGCCTCCGAGGCTCCGCGTGAATCCTCCTCTTGGTTGAACGGTCTTCGATCGTGGATTGCCTTCCCGCGTCCTCTTATTGCGGGTGTGGCGGTCGCCGCCATCTCGATCCTCATCGTGATCAGGCTGCCTGGCTCCCTTTCGATCAGAGCCGACCGGCAGAAG
This sequence comes from Candidatus Methylomirabilota bacterium, assembly GCA_016207095.1. Taxonomy (GTDB): domain Bacteria; phylum Methylomirabilota; class Methylomirabilia; order Methylomirabilales; family Methylomirabilaceae; genus Methylomirabilis. The sequence continues at coordinate 8,403 of JACQQF010000002.1, forward strand.
GCCCCCGCTCCTGTGGAGCAATCGGCAGGCCGTGAGGGCGAAACGAGGGGTTGGGACAGGGCTCCCCACACTGAAGCCGGGAAGCGAGATATGGGCGAGGCGGTCATCGTGGCTGGGGAGTTCGTCGAAGACGCCTCCGCGCTGGCGGCCGCCATCCAGCGCCTTCCCTGGGTGGGTGAGATCGCGGATAGGGTCGAAACCGCTTGGGTCTGGCGGCCGGAGTCCGACCCGAGGGACTGGCTTGCCTCACTCAGCGAGGAGGAGCAACAGATCCTGATCGATCGCTTAAGGGGTTTCCGTTGGTCACCGTCGTGAGAGATTCTCGGGCCGCTGTCTCAGCCTGGTGTCGTACTCTCGCTCTGGTCGCTGCCGGGCTGGTCGGTCTTGTCGTCCTGGTGTCTTCGGCGATGGGCCAGCCGTTTGCCCCTCCGCCTCCCGGCCGGCCTGGGCCGGGGGAGGGGAGGCGCTTGATCGAGACGATCAAGATCTGGAAGATGACCGAGGCGCTCAATCTTACCGAGGATCAGGCGGCCAAACTCTTTCCCAAACTGACGCAACTGGAGGCGTCGCGTCGGGAATTTCACGGCCGGCAACGCCTCCTGCGAGATGCACTTGCCGAACTCCTGAGGCAGCGGCCCCTGCGGGAGATAGAGATCAAAACGCGACTTGAGGAGCTGGATCGCACCGAAATCGACTTCAAGGGTCGTGAGCGATCCGTCATGGGCGAGCTCCGCTCCATCTTGAGCCTGGAACAACAGGCTCGACTCGCCCTGTTCGAAGAGCGGTTCGAGATGGAGATGCGCCGCACCATCCAGGATCTTCGGCAACGTCGGCATGGCTTGCCTCCCGGGCCAGGCCAGGGCTTCGGACCACCTCCTGTGAGGAATCGGCCCCCGTTGCCCGTGGAGGGCGGGCCGCCACCCAGATGACAAGCTGAACAGATCTCGGCAGCGAAGCGACCCTTCGCTGCCGTTTTTATTTGTGGAGGTCCGACATGCCCTGGGGGTCTCAGGCCTTCACGGGGTCTCGCCAAAGGCGTTGGCTGGTCGCGTTCATTGCCCTCACGCTCGGGGCGATCACCCTGGCGCCCATCATGTGGGATGCGGTCCTGAGCGGGCTGTTAATGGTGGAGGTGCTGCAGCCCTTGCATCCGGGTCCCACACGATGGGTCACTAGGAGCCCGCAGGAGACACGGGTTACCTTCCCCGGCGGGGATCGTGGTATGGAAGCCAATCTCTACGCGCCGGCTGGCGGGGGGAGGCGGGCTGGGGTGGTGCTCGTCCATGGGGTGGTCGAGACAGGGAAGGACGATCCACGGATGGTCTGGCTTGCCAGGTTGCTGGCCCGTTCCGGCTTTGTCGTGTTGGTTCCGGACTTCTTGGGCTTCAAGTCGCTGAGGCTTCGAGCCTCCGACATCCGAGAGATGAGCGACGCTGTCGTTTACCTGCACTCTCTGCGTGAGCGGGTCCTTCCCGACCGGATCGGCATGATTGGGTTTAGCTACGGCGCCGGACCGATGCTGATCGCCGCGGCTGACCCGCGTCTTGAAAGGCGCCTGAAGTTCGTGGTCTCCTTCGGCGGCTACTATGATCTCGTCCAGGTCATCAAATTCGTGACGACCGGCTATTACCAGTATGGGGAGGAGAAGGGGTACACAACACCCAGCGATTACACCCGGTGGATATTCCTCCGGTACAACCTCGATCTGCTTCGCGATCCCGTGGATCAGGCCATCCTGGCCAGGTTGGCTGGGACAAGAGACCGGGAGAACCCCGGTGAAAGCCCGGTGCTGCCTTCTGATCTGACGCCCGAGGGTCGGAGCGTGTACAACCTCTTGGTGAACCGCGACCCCGAGAAGGTCGAGGCCCTGGTGAGTCGGCTTGCCCCATCCATTCGGGAGATGATCGAGCAACTCTCGCCGTCCCGGCAGATCAGTCGGCTCTCCGCGTACGCGATCATCGTCCACTCGGACCCGGACCCCTTTATCCCGCACACCGAAAGCCTGGCATTGGCGAAAGCCCTGGGGTATAGCGGAAGGGTCCGTCTGGACATCATTCGTCTTTTCCGCCACGTGCGACCGGAGCTTCCCGAGACAACTCTGGGGAATGTCTTCAGGGTGTATGTCCCACAGGGTTTGAACGTCTACCGGCTCATTTTTGATTTGCTCCGCCAGCGGCGATAAGGTACATGTTCCCGTGTCGCGCCCGCCGATAGGAGTCGTCGGAAACGGCGTGGTGTGTATATAATCGGCACCCTCACGGAGGCTGTTCCACAAGAGGAGGAAGTGGATGACCCGTACATACGGACGACTCTTGGGGCTGGTGGTTATCGCAGCGGTCGTCGCGCTGCTGGCTATGCAGCTCGATGTGTGGGCAAGGGCCGGTGGCGGCCGGAGTATGGGGAGCCGTGGCTCACGCTCCTACTCCAGCCCGAGCCAGAGCTATCGCGCCCCAGCGGCACCTGCTCAGCCGCGACCCGACCAGAGGACTCCATTTGCGACCCAAGCGCCCGCTCCCGCAGGGGGCGGGTTCATGCGAAGTCTGGCAGGCGGCCTACTCGGCGGGATCCTGGGCGGGATGCTGTTCCGGAGTCTGGGCTTCGCCGGCTTCGGTGGCATGGGTGGGGGCTTCGGGCTGATGGACCTCGTGATCTTGGCTGCGATCGGCTTCGCGATTTACTGGGTTGTGAAGCAGCGGCGGGAGCCGCGGGTTGTGAGCGAAGGGCCGTACCAGCGGGTGGAACCGGGGGATCGCGGACCGGAGCTCTACCGGACTGGGCAGGCCCAGTCAACGATGGCTCAAGAGACTGACCTGGGGCGAGGAGTGTCATATGTCCGTCAGATGGACCCCGGCTTCGATGAGGGCCGTTTTCGGGACACCTGTACCGACCTCTTCTTCAAGGTCCAGGCCGCCTGGGGACATCGTGAGCTGGAACCACTGCGCGCCATTCTCACTCCGGAAATGTCCATCCAGCTCTCGGAGGATGTGGAGCGGTATAAGAAGGAACGGCGGATCAACCGCTTGGAGAATATCGCGGTACGGTCCGTGGAGCTGACGGAGGCCTGGCAAGAGCAAGGACAGGACTATGTGACTGTCCGCTTCCTCGCGAATCTCCTCGATTACACAGTGGAGGAGGGTACGGGCCACGTTGTCGAGGGAAGCCGGGCCGACCCGGTCAGGTTTGAGGAGTTCTGGACCTTCACGCGCCCGGTTGGGCCGAATCCCTGGCGTTTGTCCGCCATCAACCAGTCCGAGTAGCCTGACGCGTTCGCCTGCGCTGAAAGCAGGTCAAGTGTCGGTGAGCCGAACCTGACGTCGCCGCGGAGGAATCCCCGCCAGTGTAAAGAAAAATGCCCCCTGCGAGGCAGTTCGCAGGGGGCATCTGTTTTCTTGGCAGGACTGGCTAGGGCGTGACGATGTTGGCGGCGGCCTGCTTCCCCTTGGGCCCGTCCACCACCTCACACTCCACTTCCTGACCCGTCCGTCAGCGTCCTGAAGCCGGAACCTTGAATGGCGGATCACCGCCTCTTGGCGGCGCTATTCTGATTTCGCAAAACTCCAGCGCTTGGAGTGGAAGGAGGAGATGACACTCCGGGCAAACGCGGTTGTCAGGAACAGCTCCTTGAACAAGGTCACCGCAAGCCTCGAAGGCTGCAGATTCCAGTATCGTTTCCTGCGCAGGTGTTCCCGGGTTCTCGCCCAGAATGTTTTTAGATCCTGGCGGGAATAGACGATCCGGTTGCTCAGGGCATCGAACTTGACGTAGAGGAGCTGCAATCTTGACGGGAGCCTATGCCTGAAGCCTGAGTACACCTGTTGCCATTCCTCGACCTTCAGACTCTGCCAGGCCTCTCTGTGGAGGCCATAGAGTTGATCAAGCCATCTCTTGGCAGGTCCTTCTTCCCTTGCAAATTGGCCATAGAGTTTCTGAATCCTGGTCTGGAGGCTTCCCCATTTTCTCAGGAAGGCATCCAGATCCTTGCCGCTGAGTAGCATCCTCGACGAGAGATCTTCAAAGGGGTCGAGCAGGGCCCTGGCCTTGGCAGGGAGCGTCACCTTGGCATCGTTATAGGCCTTTTGCCATTCGGCGATCTTCAGGGTCTGCCAGATCTCTCCCTGGATTCTCTGAAACTCCTCAAGTGCTCGCTTTTCCCTCTCACTCCTCGGGCGTGTCTGGAGCCATATCTCTTCCATTTCCTTGAGAAAGCGGGCCCATGACACGAACAGGCTGACCACATCTTTGGCGCGTTTCCATAGATGGACTGGCAAGGAGTCGATCGCAAACCCGGGTCTCCGCGATCGCCGCTCCTTCAGGCGGAAGAAGCCCGCAATCATGGGGTGCTGCTTCTCGATGAGGGCAGCGTTCTTGTACCACATATGCACAAGGACGAGGTTCCAATACACCCTGGGGTTGTGGCTCCAACGCGACAGGATCTTTGTGAGATTCTCTTTGCTGTAAAACGATCTCCATGCATCTTCATACGCCTGCGTCCATTCCTCGGCAGTCATATGTGGGTGCTTGATCGTCGCGTGGAAAGAATCCCTCTTATTAAAATCGGGGTCCATCCACTCACCACGCTTCTTCATTTCCAGGTGGTCGTGGGATCCCGGCAACGGGGTGAGCATGAAGAAGGACGCCTGATCCGGCTGGATGACATCCATGAGATACTGGATGTCGCGGCTCACCCCCTCCTTCGTATCGAACGGAAGGCCGATGATGTACCCGGTGTGAATGGCAACGGCCGCATCGTGCCACTCTCGTATAATCTCCACGTACTGCTCGACCTTGTTTTGTGGCTTTCCCTCAGCCTTGAGGTTTTCAGGGTTCACGCTCTCCATGCCGATGAACACCTGGCTGCAGCCGGCCTCAGCAGCGAGGCGCACGAAGTCCTTTGGCTTGCGCGCCAGGTCCACTTGCATCATAAAGGAGATCTTGATGCCTTCGTCGCGCAGTCGGATGATGGCTTCAAAGGTCTCACGCCACCACCGCTTCCGGGCAAAGTTGTCGTCGGTAAAGAAGTAAAAATCGATGCCATGCTCGAGATAATTCTTCCGCACAAGCTCGGCAATGCACTCCGGAGAACGCTCCCGCATCGTTCGGCCCTGCACATTGATGATCGTGCAAAACGTGCATGCAAAGGGGCAGCCGCGCGAGGTCTCAACAGTCCCGAACGAGGGTCTGGCGAAGCGCTTCATTATTTTGGGTGTTATCACGGGAAGGGGGGCCTCCTCGATGTCCACGAGGTTCTTAAGGTCTTGCGCAAAGGAGTACAGGGGTTTCAAGTCCCCGTTGAGCAGATCGGCCAGTATCCCTTCCCAATACCCTTCAACCTCACCGGACACGACACTGATCGATTCCCGAAAGAGTTCCTGGATCTCCGGTTCTTGTTCGCTGAGCATGTTGATGGTCCCACTGGTGTGGAATCCACCCATAATCACGTCAATCCCATATGAACGGAACTGCTTTCCCAGAACGAGGGCCCTCGGGAATTGATTCGTCTGGACCCCTACCAGGCACACCACCAGCTTTGTTGCAGGCTGGCGGCTCCATTGAACGATCTTCTTGACGGGAATGTTTTGCGTTGTCTCGTCGAAGGCATCGACCTGAATGTGGATGTCTCCCAGGGTGCGGCGCCTTACGATATCCTCGGTCAAACCACGCAACACGTTAAGGGTGTTGCTGGGAAGCACGCCTTTCCAGAACCGGATCACATATCCTTCATCGTCATACTTTGAGGGTTTGAGAAGAACGATTCGGAGGGTGGTGTACTTCTTGGATTGAGGGAGGAGGTAGGGATGCTGTGGTTCAGGACGATCGGGAATGAGTTCTTCGACGGCCAGCAATGAAGTACCACCGTTGTTCTTCTGGTCCTTCTCCATTAACATTCTCCCAAGAAAGCGAGGTTGCTTGTTCGTCGGGGCACTGAGAGGTCCGTGGCGATGATCTAAAAATACACGAATAGGCCGTGCTTGGGACCAAACCGGTCCCTCACCCTACAACAGATCGCCGAGGCTGTCAACGTGAAAATAGTGGGTCCCGGCGGCCTCGATCTCGCGCCCGCGCTTGACTTTTCGACGAAAGATGTTATAAAAGAAGGGAGAGATACAAAGGGCGTATGAGTCGGAGAGGTTGAGGATCTTTCGCGGGAGCGAAGTCCGATCGTACGGTTCTCCCCGTTGCGTGTGCTCATCTTGGTCGGCGAGTGCGGGGTCGGAATGCGGCGGGGCGCGATGATCGCCAGTTCCGGTCCCGGCCTGGTCTTCGCGGCCAAGCCGAAGGTGTTCCCTCCGCCCATTTCCCCAAGCTGTTCCACAGGATCGTATTCGTCCGCTATCAGCTTCAGCGCGCTAGGAGACGGCCCGACCAATGCGCATCCGTAAGGCGGTCTTGCCTGCTGCGGGACTAGGGACTCGGTTCCTGCCAGCGACCAAGGCGCAACCGAAAGAGATGCTCCCGATTGTGGATAAGCCCACCATCCAGTATGTCGTGGAGGAGGCTGCGGCCTCCGGGATCGAGGACATTATCATTGTCACCGGTCGCGGGAAGAACGCTATCGAGGATCACTTCGATCGGTCGCTGGAACTGCAGATTGCCCTCGAGCGGAAGGGCAAGGACGGGCAGTTGGAGGAGATCCGGCGGATCTCCGAGTTAGCCTCCTTCTGCTATGTTCGCCAAGAGGAGCCGCTCGGCCTGGGGCATGCAATCCTCGTAACCCGAGCGCTCGTGGGGAATGAGCCCTTCGCCGTCTTGCTCGGCGATGACATCATCGATGCGGAGGTCCCCTGTCTCAGGCAGATGATATCCGTGTTCGACACGTATCGCTCATCGATCATTGCCGTGCAGCAGGTCCCCAGGGAGGAGACCAGCAGCTATGGGATCATCGATCACAAGCCGGTGGAGGATTCGGTCTATCGAATCGAGGACTTGGTGGAGAAGCCAACCCCTGACACTGCCCCCTCCGACTTGGCCATCATAGGGAGGTACGTCCTGACGCCCGAGATCTTCGATGCCCTTGAACAGACCCTGCCGGATGAGAGGGGGGAGATCCAGCTCACGAACGGCCTGAGAATTCTGCTGAGAACACAGGCGATCCATGGGTTGGCGTTCCGCGGGCGCAGATATGATGCCGGGAGCAAACTCGGCTTCTTGAAGGCCACCGTGCAGTTTGCCCTGAAGCGCCCCGACCTGGCGCCTGGGTTCCGCTCATACCTGAAGACCCTTGACCTGGACGCCGTTGAAGAGATGAATGAACCGGACCGAAAGGAGCATTGAGAGCTGTGGTGGACAAGGAAGAGACGTTTGGAGGCACGGAGGAGGCGCCCGCTTCTGCGGTAGAGATCGCCGAAACCAAGACCGAGGAGCAGGCCCGAAAGGTGCCTGACACGATCCCCCTTCTTCCAGTGCGAGATGTGGTGGTGTACCCCTTCATGATCTTGCCCTTGTTCGTCGGACGCGAGAAGTCAGTCCGGGCCGTTGATGAATCGCTGTCGAGGGACCGACTGATCCTGTTGGTGGCACAGCGGGATGCCGAGAAGGAGGATCCCGGCGTCGATGAGATCCATTCAGTCGGAACCGTTGCGATGATCATGCGAATGCTCAAGATGCCGGACGGGCGGGTGAAGGTGTTGGTGCAGGGTCTCACCCGAGCCAGGGTGCTCGGGATAGAGCGCCGGGATCCTTACTTCGAGGCGCGGATTGCCGAGATCCATGAGGCGGAGGGAGTCACCTCGGCGATTGAGGTGGAGGCCCTCATTCGGTCGGTCAAGGAGCTGGTGAGCAAGAGCGTCACGCTCGGAAAGCAGATCGCACCGGATGTGGTGGTGATTGTCAGCAACCTTGATCACCCGGGGCGTTTGGCCGATCTCGTGGCCAGCCATCTGGATCTGAAGATCGAGCAGGCCCAGGAGGTTCTGGATCTCTTCGATCCGATCCAGAGACTGAAGAAGATCGGTGAGCTTTTGAGCAAGGAGATCGAGGTCCTGGAGGTCCAGCAGCGGATCCAGAGCCAGGCCCGGGAGGAGATGGATAAGACCCACCGGGAGTACTATCTCCGGGAGCAGATGAAGGCGATCCAGAAGGAGCTTGGTGAGACCGACGACCGTGGCCAGGAGCTCCAGGAGTTGGAGCAGAAGATCAAGAAGGCAAAGATGCCGGACGGGGTTGAGGCCGAGGCGAAGGCTCAGCTCGGTCGGTTGAACCGTATGCACCCCGACGCGGCCGAGGCCTCTGTGATCCGCACGTATCTCGACTGGCTCATCGAGTTGCCGTGGAGTCGGCAGACCAAGGACAAGCTGTCCATCAAGCAGGCCTCCAAGATCCTCGATGAGGATCACTACAACCTCGAAAAGGTGAAGGAGCGGATCCTCGAGTATCTGGCGGTCCGGAAGCTGAAGAAGAAGATGAAGGGCCCGATCCTCTGCTTTGTGGGCCCGCCGGGTGTGGGAAAGACCTCTCTTGGTCGATCCATCGCCCGTGCCATGGGACGCAAGTTCATCAGGATTTCGTTGGGGGGAGTTCGTGATGAGGCAGAGATCCGCGGCCATCGCCGGACCTATATCGGCGCCCTCCCTGGGCGGATCATCCAGGGGATCAAACAGGCTGGGTCGAACAACCCGGTGTTCATGATCGACGAAGTGGACAAGGTGGGGACCGATTTTCGCGGCGATCCCTCCTCTGCCCTCCTGGAGGTCTTGGATCCGGAGCAGAATTTCAGCTTCAGCGACCATTACCTGGGGGTCCCGTTCGACCTCTCCAATGTCATGTTCATCTGCACGGCCAACCTTGCCGACCCGATCATCTCTGCCCTGCGAGACCGGCTGGAGATCATCGATATCTCCGGCTACACCGAGGAGGAGAAGCTCCATATCGCCAAGCGGTACCTGATTCCTCGGCAGTATCGAGAGCACGGGATCGACGGGAAGCGGCTGCTCATCACCGACGAAGCGATCCTCAAGATGATCGACGAGTATACCCGGGAGGCCGGGCTCCGAAATCTCGAGCGGGAGATCGCCAGGGTCTGCCGCAAGGTGGCCCGCGAGGTGGCGGAGGGGAAACGGGGCCAGACCCGGGCGACCGCGACGGTCCTCCAACGATATCTGGGAGCCCCCAAGTTTCTGCCCGACCCGGAACAGGCGACCGATGAGGTCGGCGTGGCCACCGGTTTGGCGTGGACCCAGACGGGCGGGGACATCATCTACATCGAGTGCAGTATCTTGCGTGGGAAGGGAAATCTGTCCCTGACGGGTCACCTGGGGGAGGTCATGAAGGAGTCGGCCCAGGCCGCGCTCAGCTATGCTCGCTCGCGGGCCGCCGATCTGGGGATCAAGGACGATGTGTTCACCAAGTGTGACATCCACATCCATGTCCCGGCCGGCGCGATCCCCAAGGATGGTCCGTCGGCTGGCATCACCATGGCCACAGCGCTGCTCTCGGCCCTGACCAAGGTCCCTGTGAAGCGGGACGTGGCGATGACCGGCGAGGTAACCCTTCGCGGCAAGGTCCTGCCAGTGGGTGGGGTCAAAGAGAAGGTGCTGGCGGCGCGACGGATGGGGATTCACACGGTCCTGATCCCCGCGAGAAACGACAAGGATGTCAAGGAACTTCCGGCGAATGTCAAACGGGGGATGGAATTCATCTTGGTGGACCACATGGACCGGGTGTTGGAAGGGGCCTTGGCCACGCAGGCCAGGGCCAAGCGTCGGCTCCAGGTGGCTATCAGCGCCAAGCGGGCAACGGCCTCACAGAGGCAGCTCAGCCTCGCCGGGACTGCGCGGGGGCGCCGCTACCGTGTCTAACGATCGGACGGTCCGCATCATCCCCCTGGGGGGCTTGGGGGAGATCGGGCTGAACATGATGGTTGTAGAGGCGCCCGATGAGATCGTGGTGATCGATGCGGGCCTGATGTTCCCGGACGAGGAGATGCTAGGGATCGACCTGGTGATCCCAGACATCAGCTACCTGCTGGCTCGTCGGGAGAAGGTGCGGGCGGTGCTCCTGACCCACGGACACGAGGATCACACGGGCGCCCTTCCCTATCTGCTGGCCGAGCTGAAGGTCCCGGTGTACGGGACGCCCCTCTCGCTTGGGCTGGCCGGGGAGAAATTGAAAGAAGCGAATCTCCTGTCGGAGGCCGACCTGAGACCTGTTCACCCCAGGGATCGCCTTCAACTCGGCGCCTTCGATGTCGAGTTCCTTCGGGTCAGTCACAGCATCCCCGACGGCGTCGCGCTGGCGATCGGGACTCCCGCGGGCATGATCGTGCACACCGGCGATTTCAAGTTTGATCAGAGCCCGGTGGATGGACAGTTGGTGGATTACCGGAGGCTCTCTGAGCTGGGCGATGGCGGTGTGTTGGCCCTGCTCTCGGATAGCACGAACGCCGGGCGGGACGGATTCACGCCCTCCGAGAGGGCAGTAGGCAGGGCGTTCGAAGAGATCTTCCGGTCGGCTGCCGGCCGCGTGGTGCTGGCCTGCTTCGCTTCGAACATCCATCGGGTCCAGCAGGTCTTGGATGTGGCGGCAGTGCTTGGAAAGCAGGTGGCGATCAGTGGCAAGAGCATGGTGGCGAACACGCGGATCGCCAGCGAGTTGGGCTATCTCCGAATCCCCAAGGGCACGCTCGTCAGTCTGGAGGAGTTACAGCGCCTCCCCCCCGCTCAGGGGGTGGTCGTTACCACAGGGAGCCAGGGCGAGCCACTGTCCGCCATCTCCAGGATGGCTGTGGGCGAGCACAAACAGCTCCAGGTGGCGCCCGGCGATACCGTCATCTTCTCGGCGAGGGTGATCCCCGGCAATGAAAAATCGATCGCTCGGACGATCAATCGATTCCTGCGGCAGGGAGCCCGTGTCATTACAGAAGAGGTGGCCTTGGTCCATGTGTCGGGTCACGCGAGTCGAGAGGAACTTAAGCTGATGTTGAATCTGACCCGGCCCGCCTTCTTCGTGCCGATACACGGAGAGTCCCGCCATCTGCACCTGCACGCGGCCCTTGCGCGGGAGGTTGGAATAGCGGAGGGCCGAACCTTTGTCATCGAAGACGGCGACATCTTGGAGCTCAGCGGGGAGGTCGGCCAGGTGGTCGGCAGGGCGCCAGTCGGTCGTGTCTTCGTGGATGGGAAGGGGATCGGGAATGTGGGGGAGTCCGTGCTTCGCGACCGACAGCGCTTGGCGCAAGATGGGGTGGTCGTCGTGGTCATCGGCGTTGACCGACATCGCGGCAAACTGGTCGCAGGGCCGGAGATCCTCTCTCGCGGGTTCGTGTACGAACAGGCCTCGGAGACGCTCATGGATGAGATGAAAGCGCTGATCGTCTCGGTCGTGGACCGCTCCTCCGAAGAGGAGTGGGCTGACCGCCCCCTCATCCAGCAGCGGATCACGAGTGCGCTAAAAAAGCACCTGCAGAGGGAGATCGAACGGCGGCCCGTGATCGTGCCGGTGATCATCGAGGTCTGAGGAAGGAGGCGACTGATGGCGACTGGCGGCGAGTCGGAGCCGGCGACGGCCAAAGGGCGGCAGACGGCGGGAGATCGATCGCCGCGCGTACAGATCCTCACTCACCCCAAGACCCAGGAGGTGTTGGGAATCCTCGGGATCGCGGTTGCCATCTTCCTCCTGGCCAGCCTTCTCTCGTACGATCCCCTCGACCCCTCGTTCTTCAACTCTGGAGGCGGCCCCGAGCATCAGGTACGCAATTATGCCGGTCGGTGGGGGGCGGAACTGGCCGGCGATCTTCTCGAGGTGCTGGGGGTTGGCGCGCTGACCCTGCCGTTTTTCCTCGTCTTCCTGAGCTGGAGGCGGGTGACAGCCAAGACCACCCCCTTACTGATCGTGAAGCTGGTGGGATTCCTTTTGCTCTTGCTGGGTCTCGGTCTGCTGGCCCAGCTCTTGGCTAGAGAGGGACTTTCTATCGGCCCGGCCTCGGAGCGGCCCGGAGGATTCGTCGGCAAGGAGCTCCATCGCATCTTCAGCCCGCTGGTCGGCCGTGTGGGTCTGCCGCTGCTCGGTTTGACGGCGCTCTCAATCGCGGTGGCGTGTTTGACCTCTCGGTCGCTCGCAGGCTTCTCCTCCGGTTGGGGCGGGCTCGTCGGCCGGGTCGCTGCGGGTTGGCGGGAGCGGAAAAGCGCCAAGGCGCAGCTGCCCGGCCGGATCCGACCACCGTACACCCCTCCCGCCGAGGAGGAACCAAGGGTCGAGAGCCGACCCACTCCGATCCTGTCGGAACCTAGCCCTGGACCTGGCACATCTGAGCCTGAGGCGCCAGCGATGGAGAAACCGGTGCAACGTTTCTTCCCGTTCGTCGTCCCGAAGGAGGGGTTTCAGGCGCCACCCTTGTCGCTCCTCGATATGCCGAGTTCGGTCGATCTCGGGATCTCCAAGGAGGAGCTTGAGACCAACGCTGGGGTCCTGGAGCGAAAGCTTCTCGACTTCGGCGTCGAGGGGAAGGTGGCCGAGGTCCAGCCGGGGCCCGTTATCACTCGGTACGAGATCGAGCCCGCGCCGGGGATCAAGATCAACCGGATCGTCGCTCTGGCTGACGATCTGGCGCTGGCCCTGCGAGCGCTGACCGTGCGTGTGGTTGCGCCGATCCCAGGGAAGGCGGCCGTCGGCGTCGAGATCCCGAATCGACATCGCGCTGTCGTTCACCTTCGGGAGGTGCTCTCGTCCAAGGCGTTCGATGGGTCTGCCGCACATCTTCCCCTGGCCTTGGGGAAGGACATCGCCGGTGAGCCGTTTGTGGCCGAGCTGGCCCAGATGCCTCACCTGCTGATCGCTGGGGCCACGGGTTCGGGCAAGAGTGTCTGCATCAACGCCCTGATTCTGAGCCTCCTGTACAAGGCCACGCCGGAGAGCGTGCGTCTCCTGCTGATTGATCCGAAGCGGGTGGAGCTTTCGATCTACGACGGGGTACCGCACTTGGCCGATCGGGTCGTGTCCGATCCAAAGGAGGCGGCGAAGCGACTTCATCGTCTCGTGAACCATATGGAGGGCCGATACAAACTGTTCGCCAGACTCGGTGCGCGGAATGTCGTCACCTACAACCGGCTGATCCGGATCGCCAGGCGGGAGGGGGGTGGGGAGGTCTTCCGTCCGCTCCCGTACCTGGTGGTGGTCATCGACGAACTGGCCGACCTGATGCTAACCGCCGCCGCCGAGGTTGAGGGCGCCATCGCCAGGCTGGCGCAGATGGCGCGGGCGGTCGGGATTCACCTGATCGTGGCGACTCAGCGGCCCTCGGTCGACGTGATCACTGGGATCATCAAGGCCAACTTCCCCGCAAGGTTAGCCTTCCAGGTCTCCTCGAAAGTGGATTCCAGGACCATCCTCGATATGAATGGCGCTGAGCATCTGCTGGGCGATGGGGATATGCTGTTCATCCCGCCCGGCAGTTCTAAGCCGATCCGGATCCATGGCTCGTTTGTGTCCGATATCGAGATCAAACGCGTTGTCGATTTTCTGAAGGCTCAGGGTAAGGCCGAGGAATTTCCCTGGTCGTTGCTCCCCGCGGAGGAGGAACAGGAATCGACCGGTGATGAAGAGGACGAGATGTACAAACAGGCGGTCGAATTGGTGGTGTCGACGCGGCAGGCCTCCATCTCGCTCATACAACGGCGGTTGCGGATCGGGTTCAATCGTGCGGCGCGAATGGTTGAGCGGATGGAACGAGAAGGAATCGTCGGTCCCATTGAAGGAAGCCGGCCGCGGGAGGTGCTTGTGGAGCAGCGGACCCTCTAGGTCATAACATGCGAGGTGCGAGAAGTACAGTGCGACGTGCGAGGTGCGACGTGCGAGGTGCGACGTGCGAGGCGGAACGCACCGCGCACCCCGCACCCCGCACCCCGCACAGCTTCCTTCGCACTTCGCACTATCTAGCCATCCTGCTGCTGGCGGAGATCGCGTTTCCGTTGGGTGCGTCGGCGCTGACAGCCGAGGAGGTGGCCGACAAGGTGCAGGCCACCTACAAAGGTTTCTCGGACCTCCAGGCCGGGTTCGTGCAGCGGGCGACCAATCGGCTGAGCGGGATGAGCCAGGAGGCGTCAGGCCGTCTGTTCCTCAAGTGGCCCGGGAAGATGCGATGGGAGTACGACAGTCCGGAACCCAGGCTGTTCCTCGTCGACGGCAAGACCCTCTGGAGCCATAGCCCGCTGGAACGGCAAGCGGTGGCGCAAGACGTGAGTGGCTCGCTCAGCACGGGGCCCATCGGGATCCTCTTTGGGGTTGGCAGCCTCCGGCGAGATTTCCGAGTCCGAAAGATCCTCCACGCGGGAACCAGGGAAGGCCGGGAGCATCTCCTGGACCTTGCGCCGAAAGGACAAGATCTCTCCTTCAAACGCGTGATCCTGGCGATTGACCAGGAAAGCTTCTTGATCAAACGACTGACCGTCTTCGATCTCTACGGGAACACCACCGTTGTCGAACTGTCCGGATTAAAGGTCAACGGTGGCCTGGAGGACGCACTTTTCAAGTTTTCGCCACCCCCGGGCACCGATCTGGTGGCGCCTCCAAGATCTCCCGTCCGGTAGGTCTGCGGCGGTTTAGCGTAGAGGGCGGGTGCTATCAGAAGTTAGAAGACCGTTCCAAATTCCAGGTTCCGGGTTATAACAACCTGGAACCTGGCACGTTGTACACGGAACTACTGAGGAGATCGCCTGTGTCCAAAGAGAGTTCATTCGATATCAGTTCCACGGTCGATCTGCAAGAGGTGGACAACGCCGTTCAGCAATCGATGAAGGAAATCGGGCAACGATTCGACTTCAAGGGGACAGCGTGCCGCATCGTCCGTGATGAGATGGGCCTCATTCTGCACGCCGACGACACCTTTAAACTCAAGGCCGTGGTGGACCTCTTGGAGTCGAAGCTGGTGCGACGGAAGGTCTCACTGAAGGCGCTTGTCTACGAGGCCTCCGAGCCGGCGGCGAAAGGGACGATTCGGCAACGAGTCATGCTGCAACAGGGGATCTCTGCCGAGAAGGCCCGCGAGATCGTGAAGGCCATCAGGGGACTTGGCCACAAGGTCCAGGCACAGATCCAGGGGGACCAAGTGAGGGTTTCTGGAAAGAGTAAGGACGACCTGCAGGCCGTCATCCAGCCATTGCAGGCGCACGATTTTGGCATTGACCTGCAGTTCGGCAATTATCGGTGAGGATGAGGATTGCCTGTGTGTTTTCCCTTTGTTGGGGAGACGAAATCAAGTAAGATCTAAGTGCGTGGCTGGGCTGGAGTGATCGCATGCAGGAAGGTCGGAACGAGGAGAACGCGACGATCCTGATCGTCGATGACGAGCCAGGGTGGGTCGGCAGATTTCAGAAGATACTGGAGCGCCAGGGGTTCTCCATCGTGGTGGCCCACTCGAAGCAGGAGGCCCTGGAGGCGCTTGTCACCTGCCAGTCGCACGTGATGGTGCTGGACCTCGACAAGGCTTACCTCGAGGGCCGTCAGATCCTCACAGCCCTCAGGGCCGACGAGGGCAAGCGACATCTGCCAGTGATTGTCTCTACGACCGGGGTAACCGCTCAGCAACGCGCCCAGGGGCTGAGGTGGGGGGCAGACGATTTCATTGGCAAGCCGGTTGACCCTGAAGAGTTGGCCGCTCGTGTCGAGGTGTGGCTGCGGATCAGCCGCCTCCGACGGGAAGCCATGGCCAAGAATCGGGCCCTGTCCGCCTTGTATGCTATCGCCACCTCGCTGAGTCGCTCCCTCAATCTGAAGGAAGTGCTGGAGCAGGCCCTTCAGCAGGTCCTTGACCTGATGGAGCTGGATGCCGGATTCGTCCGTTTAGAGGGTGAGGGCGGCCAGGAGCTCAGAATCTCTGCTGGGAAAGGGATGTTCGCCGCTGAACTGGAAGCCATCGGGTCGGTGGGGCCCTGCGAGGAGTTCGCCAGGACCGTCGTCCGAGCAGAGGCGCCGGTCTTCATCTCCAATGTCGCGGCGGCTCCTGGTGTGCTCGCGGCCGTTGGGGTGATTCCGGGCGTTCGGTCGGCAGCAGGGGTCCCTCTCGTCTCTAAGCACCGCGTGGTGGGGACCATCAGCATGTTCGGGCGACATCCCCGCCAGTTTTCTCAGGAAGAGGAGCGACTGCTGGCCGGCCTCGGCCATCAAGTCGGTGTTGCGATTGAAAACGCACGCCTTTTCGAGGAGACCAATGCGGCCTTGGCGAGGTCGAACCTCCTCTACGAGCTCAGCAACCAGTTGCATGCGATTCAGAATTTTGAAGAAACATTGCAGTTGGCCGCGCAACAGATCCTTGAAGCCTTCCAGGCGAGCGGGACCCTCATTTCGTTGCAGGAGGCCGCGCCCGGCGCGGTCACTCGGGTTGGAATCTTCCTGAGCGGCCGGCAGGGCGCCGAACGTTCATCGGTTCCGGACCCGATTGCCCAGGCAGTCATGGCCACGGGCAGGCCGATCCTGATCCCTCGTGCGAGCCAGATTCCCGATTATGTCCCGGCGTCGGTGTTGGAGGAAGGGGTCGAGGCGCTGCTTGCCGTTCCGGTGCAGGGCCTGTCCGGCCGTCACGGCGCCCTTGCTCTCTACTTCAGAGACCCCAAGGACTTCCGTCCCCTCGATGTCGAAACCCTTGTGACGTACGCCAATCACCTGGGGATCGCCTTGGAGAATGCGCGACTGTACACCGCGCTTCAGGATCGGGCAGAGCGTATCGCGGCGGTGAATCGACTGACCAGAGTCATCAGCGCCTCGTTCGATATCGGTGTCGTCTACCAGACCTTTGCCGCGGAAGTGAGACGGCTCATCCCGTACGACTGGATGGGGGTCGTCGTGCCGGATAGCTCAGGAAAGGGATTCAGGATGTTCCAGCTCGCGACCGATCCGCCCAGCACAGGCGAGCCGGCCAGCGTCTGGTTGGCGAAAGAAGGGACGAGCATCGAGTGGGTGATGTCCCAGCGACGTTCCCACATCGAGTTGGATCTGGTCGAAGCGAGGCGGTTCGTCGAGGATGAGGCCCTCCTGAAGGTGGGGATCCGCTCCACCGTCCGCCTGCCACTGATCGCTAAGGGGGAGGCGATCGGCGCCCTCTGCCTGAATAGCAGCACGCCCCGCTGCTACGCGGAGCGCGAGCTTGAGCTCCTCGTGCCGCTTGGCGAGCAATTGGCTATCGCGATCGAAAACGCGCGGCTGTTTCAAGAGACCAACCGGCTGGCCATCACCGATGAGTTGACCGGTCTCTTTAATCACCGACACTTCTATCACCGGCTCGAGCAGGAGTTCAAGCGGGCCCAGCGGTACGATCGGCCACTCTCACTCATCATTCTGGATTTCGATTTCTTCAAGCGATATAACGACCTCCGCGGCCACCTGGCGGGCGATGAGGCCCTTCGTCTCCTTGCCAATCGATTGAGAAGTAACACGCGAGGGGTTGATATCTTGGCCCGATACGGGGGAGATGAGTTCTGCACCATCCTCCCGGAGACTGATCTCAGACAGGCCTTGGTGCAGGCGGAACGGATCCGCTCCGCCATGGAACGTGACCCCCCTCTCGGGCAGGAGTTGACGGCGGGCGAGAGGACCACTGTCAGCCTCGGGGTCGCCTGTCTCGGTCCGAACATGTCCCAGGTCGAAGACCTTGTCAGGGCGGCGGATCAGGCGCTCTATCGGTCCAAGGCGGCGGGCGGCAATCAGATCTCCCTGGCCTGAGGATCAGGGCCTACCGCAGCTCATGAGGCCTCGGGAACCTCGGGGTCGGTCGTTGTTCTCGCGAGTTCCTCTGCTGATTGCCACGGGTTTCCACCTCGGCCGGTTTCCATACGCGCCGGGGACAGTCGGGAGCCTGGCGGCGTTCTTACTGTTCCTTCCATTCCGGCACCTGCACTGGACCGTTCACCTCTCGATGGTCGGGGTTCTCTTTGCTGTCGGCACCTACACGGCTGGTAGGGCGGAGCGGCTCCTCGCCGTCAGGGACCCGTCCGCGATCATCATCGATGAAGTCGCCGGCTGTTGGGTGGCGCTGCTGGCGATCCCGCCACACCACGTATCGCTCCTGAGCGCGTTCGTCCTTTTTCGTCTCTTTGACGTGTGGAAGCCGTTTCCGGCCGACCGAGCACAGACCCTTCCGGGTGGATGGGGGATTATGCTCGACGATCTCGTGGCGGGGTGCTACGCCAATCTGTGCGTCCGGTTGTTCGGATGGTGGCTACCGGGACTCACGGGCTAAGGGGCGAGAGGCAACGGACATGGGCGCCGAAATCCTCACCATCGGCACGGAACTATTGCTGGGCCAGACTATTGACACCAACGCCGCCTATGTCGCTGAGCAGCTTGCCGCCGCCGGGATCGATGTCTATTGGAAGACGACGGTGGGCGACAACGAGGGGCGGATCGGGGAGGCGCTTCGGCAGGCCTTGAGCAGGTCCGAGATCGTGATCGCTACCGGGGGTCTCGGCCCCACCGAGGACGATCTGACCTGCCGGGTCATTGCAGCCGTCCTGGCGCGACCGTTGGTCCTCGATCGGACAGTGCTGGAGTCCATCCGTCGCCGCTTTGCCGATCGAGGACTGGTGATGTCCAAGAACAACGAGCGGCAGGCCCTGATCCCGGAGGGCGCCACCGTCTTGCCAAACCCTCGAGGTACCGCGCCGGGTCTGCTCATCCCCGCGCGGGATGGGAGAATGGTGGTGGCGATGCCCGGGGTTCCCTCGGAGATGCAGCCGATGCTCACTGAGCAGGTCATCCCGAGACTTCGCAAGCGCTTCGAGATCGGTGCGCGGATTGGGTCGCGGATTCTGAAGACCTGCGGGATCACCGAATCGCAGCTCGACGAGGCCATCGGCGATCTTGCACGTTCATCACTGAATCCGACCATCGCGTTGCTCGCCCATCCTGGGGAGATCCACATTCGATTGACTGTCAAGACCAAGTCGCATGAGGAAGCCGAGCGACATCTCGACGGTCTCGAGGCCAGGCTGCGCGAGCGGCTTGGTGCACTGCTTTACGGGCGGGACGGGGAGCGACTCGAGGAGGTCGTGGGGCGGCTCCTGCTGGATGCGGGCCAAACTGTTGCCGTTGCCGAGTCGTGCACCGGGGGGTTGGTCTGCCACCGCCTGACGAATCCATCTGGAAGCTCGGCCTACGTCGTTCGGGGAGAGATGGTCTACAGCAACCGGGCCAAGGAGGACAGGTTGGGCGTGCCGCATGAGCTGATCGCGAGACACGGAGCAGTCAGCCGGGCCGTAGCCGAAGCGATGGCGTCCGGGATGCGGGAGGCCGCCGGGACCGATCTGGCCCTCGGGATCACCGGCATCGCAGGGCCGGGCGGCGGCAGCGCCGAGAAGCCGGTCGGCCTGACGTACATCGCAATCGCCTCGGCAGAGGGGGTGATCTCCCGGGAGTGGCGGTTCCTGGGCGACCGGGAGATCAATAAGCTGCTCGCCTCTCAGGCGGCCCTCGATATGGTGCGCCGACACCTGATGTCCCGCCGAGATGCTACCCTGGCCTGATCGCCCGCCTTCCCCCACGATTCGAGCGTTTGTCGCCGTGAATCTGGATCCGTCCCTGAAGGAGGCCCTTGCCCGTGTCATGGAGCGGCTCAAGGCAACCCGCGCGGATGTCGGCTGGGTGAAACCTGAGAATCTTCACCTGACGCTGAAATTCCTGGGACAGGTGGAGGAGACTCGCCTGGAGGCCATTGCCGAGGCTGTTGCATCAGCCGCCAGAGGGTGTGGGTCCTTCCGATTCGTCCTTGGAGGCCTTGGCGCCTTTCCGCAGCCCCGCGCTGCTCGAGTTGTCTGGGTCGGCGTGCCTGAGGGTGCAAATTCGCTTGCCGGGCTGCAGGCCCGGCTGGAGGCGGAACTGGAGCCGCTCGGGTTTCCCCGGGAAGAGCGGCCGTTCACGGCCCACCTCACGCTGGGTCGGGTCCGGGGTCCGGGGCGGAGGGAACAACTGGCGGCCGCGTTGATCTCGGCGCCGGTCGAGCCGCTGGGGGAGATGGTGCTCGATCGCATCGAGATGATGAAGAGTGACCTGCGCCGGGAGGGGCCCCGCTACTCTATCCTGCACAGCCTTCCCCTGGGGCCCTCTCCATGAACCTGAAGGCGTTGAGAGAGGCCGCCGGTCAGATTTTTCGCGCCTCGCTTCAGGCGGTTGATGCGGCCGACGCGGTGCGCCGGCATCTCGCTCGTGAAGGGGAACACCTGCTGGCGGACGGGGAGTCCTATCCACTGGATTCGATCGATCGCATCTATCTGGTTGGGGCGGGGAAGGCAAGCGGGGCAATGGCCAGCGCGGTAGAGGGGATCATCGGGGATCGCATTGCCGATGGCGTGATCACGGTCGGATATGGGCAGGTGCAACCCACGGTGAGGGTGCGCGTGCAGGAGGCGGGGCACCCGATCCCGGATGAGGCCGGCCTCAGAGGGGCGGAGAACATCCTTTCCCTGGTGTCATCCGCTACAGATCGTGACCTGGTTATCGCGTTGATGTCCGGCGGCGGCTCAGCCCTGCTCCCGCTTCCCGTCATGGGGGTCGGATTGGCCGCAAAGCAGGACGTGACACGACAACTCCTGGCGTGCGGGGCGACCATTAAGGAGATTAACGTGATACGCAAGCATCTCTCCCGGGTCAAAGGGGGACATCTCGCCGCTGCGGCCTCGCCGGCCCGCCTGCTCGCGCTCATCTTGTCCGACGTCGTCGGTGACCCACTCGAGGCGATCGCCTCGGGGCCGACTGTTCCTGACAGCAGCAGCTACGCGGACGCGTGCGCGATCATGAGCAGGTATGCCCTCGAGCCCACCCTCCACCCTGCGATCCTCCGCCACCTCCACGCCGGGCTGCGCGGGGAGGTGGCGGAGACGCCGAAGCCGCAGGACCCTCACGTTGCGAGGGTGAGGAACCTCCTGATCGGAAACAATCTACGGGCGCTTCGAGCGGCCGCGGAGCGCGCCCGCAGCCTCGGTCTCTGCCCTCTCATTCTCTCGTCATCAGTCGAGGGAGAGACCCGGGAGGTGGCCAGGGTTCACGCGGCCCTGGCGCGTGAGGTTCGGGCCACAGGCAATCCTCTGCCTCCCCCAGCCTGCCTGATCTCAGGAGGCGAGACGACAGTGACCCTCCGGGGGAATGGCTTGGGAGGGCGGAATCAGGAGTTTGTCCTTGCCGCTGCCCTGGAGATCGGGGGACTTCAGGATGTCGTGATCTTTAGCGCCGGGACCGATGGGTCCGATGGCCCGACTGATGCGGCTGGCGCCGTGGCCGACGGCACCACTGTCTCTCGGGCACGCTCGATCGGCCTGGAACCGATTCGCTCGCTCCACGAGAACGATTCGTACCACCTCTTTCAGCGGCTGAACGACCTCGTCATTACCGGCCCCACGAACACCAACGTGATGGATGTTCGGCTGATCTTGGTCGGTTGATGCCTCAGGACCGATGGCGGCTTCTGGGTGGCGCAGCGTGCAGTTTGACCTTGACAATCAAAGGACGAAAGGGCTATTTTTAGCTTTCGTCCTTGAGAGGGAGTGTCATGTTTGACGGACTCGCGGAACGGCTCGCCCTGGTCTTCAAAAGACTTCGTGGGCATGGACGCCTCACCGAGGAGAACATCATCGAGGCGCTCCGAGAGGTTCGTCTTGCGTTGCTCGAGGCCGATGTCAATTTCAAGGTCGTCAAGGGCTTCATCGAGCGGGTCCGGGAGCGGGCGGTCGGCCGGGAGGTGCTGGAGAGTCTGACTCCCGGCCAGCAGGTCGTCAAGGTGGTCTACGAAGAACTGGTGGGGGTGTTGGGCAGCACTCGCGTTCCGTTGGCGTATGCACAGGACTCCCCGTCTGCTCTGATGCTGGTTGGCCTTCACGGATCTGGCAAGACGACCACCGCGGCGAAGCTGGGCCGATGGCTGCTATCGGAGGGACGCTCGCCGCTCCTGGTGGCGGCGGATCAGACAAGGCCGGCAGCCAGGGAACAGCTCCAGATCCTCGGGAATTCCCTCGGATTACCCGTGTTCGTCGGGACAGGTACGTCGCTGCAGGTGTGCCAGGAGTCGCGCGCCGTTGCCAAGGAACGCGGGCACAATCCGTTGATTCTCGACACCTCAGGGCGGCTGCATGTCGATGAGCCATTGATGCAGGAGCTTGTTGCGATCAAACAGGCGATGTGTCCCGCTGAGATCCTGATGGTGGCCGATGCCATGACAGGGCAGGATGCAGTGAACTCGGCCCTCCGGTTCGATGCGGATCTCGGGCTGACCGGCTTTGTCCTGACCAAGCTGGACGGGGATGCCCGTGGCGGCGCGGCCCTTTCCATCCGGTCGGTGACCGGGAAGCCGATCAAGTTCGTTGGGGTGGGTGAAAAGCTGGACGCCCTGGAGCCTTTCCACCCCGATCGGATGGCCTCCAGGATACTGGGGATGGGCGATATCTTGACCCTGGTGGAGAAGGCGCAAGCGAGCGTCGATCACAAGCGAGCCTCGGAGCTGACTCAGAAGATCGCATCAGAAGGCTTCGCGCTGGAGGATTTCCGGCTGCAGCTCAGACAACTGAAGGAGCTTGGGCCGCTCGAACAGGTGATGGGGATGATCCCCGGGCTGTCCCAACAGAAAGGGCTAGCCGACAGCGGCGCGGCGGAACGGGGGATCAAGCAGGCTGAGGCGATCATTAACTCCATGACGCGGAAGGAGCGGGAGGTCCCGGGGCTCATCAATGGAAGCCGTCGCCGACGGATCGCCGCAGGAAGCGGCACATCTGTGGCAGAGGTGAATCGGCTCCTCAAACAGTTCTCCCAGGCCCAGAGATTGATGCGACAGCTCCTGCCGCTGGGAGGGAGTGGTGCCAAACGAACGGTGGCCAAGCGTCTGCTGCCCTTCCTGGGATCATGACGCCGCACGGATAAGGGAGAGTAGAGATGAGTGTCAAGATCAAGCTGCGGAGGATGGGCGCGAAACAACACCCCTTCTACCGTCTGATCGTGGGGGAGTCGCGGGTGGCAGGCGGTGGGAAGGTACTCGAGAACCTGGGCACCTATGATCCTCACGGCGACCAGCCCGCGCTCCAGGTCAAGGCCGAACGGGCCTTGCACTGGTTGCAGCGGGGCGCTGAGCCAAGCGATAGCGTCCGTCAGCTCTTCCGGCGAGCGGGTGTTATGCGTCAATTCGCCCAGCTCAAAGCCACCGGAAAGGGTCGATAACCCTTCAATCGAGACCAACGCACCCGGAGGGAGGGAAGATGGAAGGTGGTCCGTCACTTCCGCAACGGGATCCCGTGGACGAAGCAGCCGCGTTGAAGCATCTCGTTGAGCAGATGGCCCGGGCGCTTGTGGACAGCCCTGAAGGGGTGACTGTCGAGGCCGCGGAGGAGGACAACGCGTGCGTCATCCGTCTTCGGGTAGCCTCCGCCGATGTCGGCAGGGTGATCGGGAAGCAGGGTCGGACGGCCAAGGCGATGCGCACGGTGCTGCACGCCATCGCTGCACGATCGAATCGCCGGGCCGTCCTGGAGATCCTGGAGTAACTGATGCCATCGCCATATCTTCAACTGGGCAGCGCGGTCAAGGCCTGGGGACTGAAGGGAGAGGTTAAGGTAGAGCCGTACGCCGACTCCATGACATTCGTGGCGAAACTGCCGTCGGTCTATGTAACGGGTGCGGGAGGTGACCTTGCCCGGTACGAGGTGGAGCGGGTTCGGCGGGCGGGCTCGACCTGGGTCATGAAGCTTCGTGGCGTAGAGACCCCGGAGCAGGCGAGGTGCCTGGTTGGTCATGGGTTGTTCATTCCGAGATCAAGCGCCCCCGAGCTCCCGGAGGGCCGCTACTATCATGCCGATCTGCTGGGCCTTCGGGTCCGGAGCGAGGAAGGACGAGAACTGGGACGGATCGTGGAGATCCTGGAAACGCGTGCCAACGACGTCTATGTCGTCCACGGCCCGCAGGGCGAGTGGCTTCTTCCCGCGACCCTGGAGGTCGTGAGACGGATCGATCTCGAAAGGGAGGTCATGTTGGTCCGTCCCCTAGAAGGGATGATCGAAACTGAGGCGCTATGACATCCTCACCCTCTTTCCCGGTTTCTTTCAGGGGCCTCTTTCGGAAAGCATTCTCAAGCGGGCCCAAGAACACGGGATGGTGGAAATCGTCGTTCATGACCTCCGCGCCTTCACGCACGATCGTCACGCGGTCGTGGACGATCGGCCCTATGGGGGCGGCGCTGGCATGGTGCTCAAACCTGAGCCGATCCTTGAGGCCGTTGCCGGGATCAGCCGGGGGGAAGAGACTCGCCTGATTCTCCTGACCCCTCAGGGTCGCCCATTCGGGCAGGCGATCGCTCGGGAGCTTGTGGAACACCGACATCTGTTGCTGATCTGCGGGAGATACGAGGGGTTCGACGAACGGGTCAGGGAGCGGCTGTGCCCTGACGAGATATCGATCGGCGATTATGTCCTGACCGGGGGTGAGCTGCCAGCCCTCGTTCTCCTCGATGCCACGATCCGTCTGATCCCTGGCGTTCTGGGAGATGCAGACTCGGCGCGGTACGACTCCTTTATAGAGGCCATGCTCGATTTCCCGCAGTACACTCGCCCCCCAGTTGTTCAGGGGCTCTCGGTTCCGGAGGTGCTGCTGTCGGGTGACCATGAGCGAATTCGGCGCTGGCGCCGAAAGGAGGCGTTGCGGCGTACGAAGGCGCGCCGGCCGGACCTGCTGCTTCGGGCTGATCTGAACGAGGAGGACCGGCGGCTACTCGGGGAGATAGAAGAAGAGGGGTCCTGCTAAGTGGTGCGAGGTGCGATGTGCGGGGTGCGAAGTGATACGCACGACGCACCACATACGCTCTACCTCGCGTGGTGGAGGTGGAATCATGGATACGATGAGACGCGTCGAAGAACCGTTGCTCAAGAGGCAGCTTCCCGAGTTCTTTCCAGGGGACACGGTGAAGGTGCAATTAAAGGTTCACGAGGGGGACAAGGAGCGGATCCAGGCCTTCGAGGGGATAGTGATCCGTCGGCGAGGCGATGGGCTTCGCGCGACGTTCACGGTCCGAAAGGTGACCTACGGCGTTGGCGTGGAGCGAACCTTCCCTATTCATTCTCCGTTGCTGGAGAAGATCGAGCGCACGAGACGCGGCCGGGTTCGCCGGGCAAAGCTGTACTACCTTAGAACACTGAAGGGGAAGGCTGCCCGGATTAGAGAGCACAGGACAAGTTAAGGGAGAGGATGGCCGTGCGCGCCGACGCGGAGGTCTGTCTTCGCGCCGATGGCTGTCGCCTCATTGCCGGCGTTGACGAGGCCGGGCGCGGATGTCTTGCCGGGCCGGTGGTGGCCGCCGCGGTTATTTTCCCGCCTGGTTCAATCATCGCTGGGATTGACGACTCCAAACGGCTCAGCCCGCGGCGGCGCGAACAGCTTGACGTGGCCATCAGGGGTCACGCCCTGGCCATCGGGTTCGGCGTGATCCGGGAGGACGTCATCGATGCCGTGAATATCCTGCAAGCGACCCTACTGGCCATGCAGCAAGCCATCGATGCGCTTGACCCTCCCCCGGATTTCGTCCTGATCGACGGCGATCGATCCCCCGATTGCCCTATCCCTCATCGTGCCATCCCGGCAGGCGATCGACTCTGTTACTCGATCTCCGCTGCTTCCATTCTTGCCAAGGTTGCCCGGGACCGGATCATGCAGGGGTATCACCGCGCTCTCCCGCAGTATGGATTCGCGCAACACAAGGGGTACGGAACCAGGGACCATCTCCTGGCCATTGTCCGCTTTGGACCCAGTCCGCTTCACAGGAAGAGCTTCAAGGGGGTCCGCGAGCAGTTGTAGCCGAGGCCGGAATATGAAAGCGGGGCGGTTGGGTCTGGGGGCGGAAGGGGAGCGGGTGGCGAAGGCATTCCTGCAAGCCAAGGGCTATCGGATCCTGCGGGAGAACTATTCGACACCGCTCGGGGAGATCGACCTCATCGCCCGAGAGGGGGAGGTGGTGGTCTTCGTAGAGGTGAAAGCCCGTACGTCCGGCGAGTTCGGTCCGCCGCAGTCCTCGGTCACCCTGACGAAGCAGCGACAGATCGTCAAGGTCGCAGGGCTGTTCCTGGAGCGGGAGGGGCTCGCCGAGGCGGCCTGCCGCTTCGACGTCGTGGCGGTGACGTTCGGGGGAAAAAGAGACCGACCCGAGATCCTCCTGATCCGGGATGCCTTCTGTGTGGGCGGGTCCGCGGTCTTCTGATGGGGCGGTCGGAGAAGAGCTGATGGGCAAAAGGATGGCCGATCACCCGGGCCGGAACTCCGAGTTGAAGAGGCAGTGATGGCCCCCATTAATCATCTCCGATGGCACTGGTCGACGATCTTGCTGGGGGCGCTCGCAATCCTGGGGATACTCTGGGCGCTATTGGGGTTCTAACACCCCAGCCTTTCATGCATCCTTGGCCAGCGCCCCCCCAAGCTGCGGCGCGACGACGTCATCCTTTACCTTGCACTAGCGGGTGAGCCTCAGAGGATAAGGATGCTGGCCAAGGTGTTGTCGAGCGCCGTCATGGGCGTGGATGCGTACCTGGTTGAGGTTGAAGTGGATATCGCGATGGGCCTGCCGACCTTCAATACTGTGGGGCTGCCGGACACCTCGGTCAAGGAAAGCCGCGACCGCGTCAAAGCGGCCATCAAGAACTCAGGGTTCGACTTTCCGTCGCGTCGGATCACCGTGAATCTCGCCCCGGCCGACATCAAGAAGGAAGGGGCATCCTTCGATCTCCCGATGGCTTGCGGCATCCTCGCGGCGACTGGTCTGATCCGGCCTGAGCGCCTCAAGGATCATCTGATCCTGGGGGAATTGTCGCTGGACGGGGGCGTGCGCTCGATTAAAGGCGCGCTCCCGATGGCCGCGTCGGCCGCCCACGCGCGGCTGGCCGGGATGATCCTGCCGGCCGAGAATGCCCCGGAGGCGGCGGTCGTCGAGGGGATCCAGATCTTTGGCGTGGAGACGCTTCCGCAGGTCGTGGAGTTTCTGAACGGCACCCTGGAGGTCCGAGCTACCCGAATCGACCTCACGGCCGTCTTTGCGCAACACGCCGAGTACTCGGTTGATCTGACCGATGTGAAAGGACAGGCACACGCAAAGCGCGCCCTGGAGGTGGCGGCCGCCGGGGGCCACAATATCCTCTTGATCGGACCTCCGGGTTCCGGCAAGACGATGCTGGCCAAGCGACTGGCCACCATCCTACCGGACCTGGTGCTGGAAGAGGCGATCGAGGTGACGAAACTCCACTCGATCTGTGGCCTCCTCCCCGGTCGCGCCGCCCTCATCGCGACCCGACCCTTTCGGGCCCCCCACCACACCATCTCAGACGCGGGCCTGATCGGCGGTGGAACCATTCCGCGACCCGGTGAGGTCAGCATGGCCCACCACGGTGTGCTTTTTCTGGATGAGTTGCCGGAGTTCAAGCGGAGCGTTCTGGAAGTGTTGCGCCAGCCGCTCGAGGACGGCGTGGTGACCATCTCCCGCGCTGTGACCTCTGTCAGTTACCCGGCCCGCTTCATGCTGGCTGCCGCAATGAACCCCTGTCCTTGCGGCTACTTTACCGACCCACAACGCGAGTGCACCTGTTCCCCACCTCAGATCGATCGGTACCGGGCCCGGATCTCTGGCCCTCTCTTGGACCGGATCGACCTTCACATCGATGTCCCGTCATTGCGCTATCGGGAGCTTGCGGTCGAGACACAGGGGGAACTGTCCGAGACGGTTCGGGCGCGGGTCAAGCAGGCTAGGGCCCTTCAACACGAACGGTTCAAACGGACCAAGACCTTCTGCAACGCCCAGATGGGCTCCAAGCAGATCCGCCGGCATTGCTCCATCGGGCCGGAAGGGCAGCGGCTCCTCGAAACAGCGATCGAGCGGTTGGGCCTCTCGGCGCGGGCCTACGATCGGATCCTCAAGGTGGCGCGAACCATCGCCGACCTTGAGGGACAAGGGGCGATCAGGACCGATCATCTGGCCGAGGCGATCCAGTATCGAACCATGGATCGCCGCTAACCCACGTACCCCGCCTTACTGGAGCTCTATCGGCGATCCATCCTCGCCAAAGTTGTAGCGAGGCTTCTTCACCCACTTGCCCCCTTCCTTTGAGGGTTCCTTGTGGAGGCGGGTCTGCGTGACGACGAGCTTGCCGTCTCTCTCATTGAGCCAGAAATCCAGGTCATAGAGCTTCTCCGGTTCGCCCTTGACGCGAAAGTCGGTACAAGCAAAGTAGCCCTGTTTGGTCCTGGTGACCGGATCGTGAATCTTCACGAAGTCAAGCTCCAGGTTATCCCCGGTCTTTTCGTCCTTATACTTGAAGACGCCGCCCCCCTCCTTGGTCTTCTGGGCGATGTGATCGTGCATCGCAGCCTTGACCTCCCAGGCCTTCTTCTCCTCGGTCTCGCCGGGATGCTCCTGGGCGACGGCCCACCACCAGGGCAGAGGACTCACACGGACCTGCACCCATTGGGTACCCTCCTTCTGGGGGAAGCGGTGGGTGCGGATGTCCATCAGGGTGAGTTGGTCATCCATGGGCTTGATCCAGATATCGATGTCATAGAGCTTCTCCGGCTCGCCCTTGACATGAAAGTCAACGCTACCGACGTAGCCGTGCCCCTTGATCCCGCGGATTACGCGGACCTTCACGAACTCGAGGGCCACCACTTCGCCGGTCCTATCGTCCTTGAATCTGAAGGCGCCGCCCCCTTCTTTGACCTTCGCGGCGATGACCTCCTCGATCTTGGCCTTGGCGTCGGCCCTGGTGAACTCCTGCGCCGCCATGGCCGCTCCGCTCATGCAGACGGCGACCGCCAGCAAAGCCCCTAGGAGCCCAACTCCAAGATATCGCATGCTGTTACTCCTCTCTTTTGCTCGTTGATATGACCTGACAGCAGGTTTTTGCCGATCGGGAATCGACCGTTGGTCAATGTGTGGTTTCATGATAGTTCCGGCCGATTCGTCTGTCCCCCTCATATCCGAGCTTGTTGGAACGACCGATTGAATCCACCGCCCCATAGGCGGCATCAGCTTTCTTTTGAGATTAGCAACTTCTGAGGCGATTTCAAGAACTATTCCCATCCGCCCCAAGTGTTGGAGTGAATTCTACCAAAAATTTAGATGAAATTTTAGATAAAGCGATGAACAGGGGGCCTGCAACTACCTGATCAAGAGGGAGGGGGAGAGTCGAAACCTATGCCCGGAGGATTAGGGGCCCTTGGGGGGATCATGGTGATTCGGAGGTGTAAGCCCTCCCGCTCCGTGATGGAGGGCTTCCCCCGATGAGCCGTCGCTCGGCTCCACCTCGATCTCATACCCCTCATAGGAGATAAAGCCAACCACCCCTTCATGGTCTGTCAGGGGCTCCATCGGCACCCGCATTTTCAGCTTTGTCTTGATCTCCGCCCAGACTTCGCGACGGAGGGTCTCCAGATCCGGCGTTGCTTCCTCTCCCGTCCCATGAACAAGAACGAGCGGAAGGTTTTCCAGGCGCTCGCGTCTGGGGGCGAAGAGATCCAGTCGGCAGAGCAGTTCTCCCCGCTGATTCCCGACGATCGAAATCACTCGGTTCCCCGGAAAACGCTCGATCGTCTCGAGATCGGTCTCGCTCCAATAGACCTCGCCATCGACATGGCTATGCCACCAGAGTTGGAGGGACGATGGGTCGCCCCCGTCGCCCACGAAGCGGCCGAGAAAATCACAGAGGGCCTCGGAGTCCAGCTCGGCGTCGGAGTCGGTGACGCGCTGGGGGAGAACAAAGAGGTCTTGAATGAGGAACCCTTCGGGATGAGGCGTCACATACCCCAGACCGGCGATCTCGGCGGGACAAAGCTTGAGCAGAAGTTTCAACCGATGGAAGGCCCGGGCCTCGATAAAGATGCCCGGAGGATCATGACGATCGAACTCCACTCCTTCCTCCTTCCCTCAGAGCCCGGACGGAAGTCACCCAGACAGTATCACGAACCTGCCCTCCCGTTCAACGGAGATATCTTCACCCCGGATCCTCCCTCACCTGGACAGACTACCGCTCCCTGTTTTCGCCCCACTGCATGGTCACCCAGGGTTGCTCCTCCACAAAAATCAAACGATATTTTACCAGGACCTGGCCAGGCCAGGCCTTCCGAACCCTCGGCTCTTGTCCACTCAGTCGGCCTATTCAGGCATCCCAGCGACGTAGAGGCAGTGTCGCCAGAGTGTTTTTCAGTTTTTGAAGCGAAGCTGAAGCAAAATTAAAACATGTTTATAAATTTCGCTTGACACACGTCTCAGGAGTCTGATAGAAAGAGGCGGCCCGGCGAAGAGCTTCGCAGTTGGGGGGTGGTGGCGGACAACATATCAGACGATCGATGATCCCATCCAGAGACCAGGGAATGCCCGCAGCGCGCATGTTCTAGCTGTTCAGAATACTCACTCATAATGGGGAGGGGGGAAAATGGCGGAGGAGAGGCTTCCAAATCGTTGGATGTTCGTGGTATGGGCGCTCATCATGCAGATGTGCCTGGGGAACCTTTACACCTGGAGCATCTTCCGGACCCCGCTGATGAAGGCATATGGCTGGACGATTCAGCAGGCCACGTTGCCATTCACGCTGTCGGTCGTGTTCTTCGCCGTGGGGATGGTTGTCGCGGGCCGGTGGCAGGACAAGGCTGGCCCCAGGAAAGTCGCGATCACAGGGGGGATACTCCTCGGTGCGGGCTTTCTGCTCGCCAGCCAGATCGGGAACACCCTTGGAGGCATCTACATCGGCTACGGCGTCCTGGCTGGGCTCGGGGTTGGCTTTGCCTATGTGACGCCCATCGCGGTCTGCGTCAAGTGGTTCCCCGACATGCGGGGGTTCATCACCGGGCTCGCCGTCCTGGGATTTGGCGCGGGGTCGATGATCGGCGCTCCTGTGGGGACCAGACTAATCGGGACGGTGGGACCATTGACCACCTACGCCATCTTCGGGGTGGTCTTCGGCGTCTTGACGGCGCTGGCAGGGGCCATGCTCCGAAACCCGCCGCCGGGATATAAGCCGGCGGGCTGGAACCCACCGGCGCCAGCGGCCGGCGTCAAGGCGAAGAAGGACGACTACGCGCCATCGGAGATGGCGGGAACCGTCCAGTTCTACCTTCTCTGGTTCATTTACCTGTTCGGCGCCGGCGTGGGGCTCATGGCGATCTCGCAGGCGGTGCCTATGGGTGTGGAGCTGGCGAAGCTCACGCCTGGAGTCGCGGCCGGGGCGCTAGGGATCATGGCCATCTTCAACGGCCTCGGAAGGCCCGCCTTCGGTGGGATCTCCGACAAGATCGGCCGGAGCAACGCGACGATGCTGGCGTTTGTTATGTACATCGTGGCCTTGCTGGGCGTCCTGAGAGGCGCCGACACCTTTGCTATGTATACCACTGGCATCAGCATGGTCGGCTTTGCCTACGGCGGCTACCTGGCCCTGATGCCGTCCTACACCGCCGATTACTTCGGGACCAAGAACCTGGGGCTCAACTACGGCTTGGTCTTCAGCGCGTGGGGCGCGGCGGGGGTCCTGGGCCCGATCATCGGCGCGCAGGTCCGTGCGACGACCGGGAGCTTCGTCGGGGCGTTCTGGATCTTGAGCGCCCTCTGTGTGGCCGGGATCCTCCTTGCCTTGATCACCAAGGCGCCAGCCCCGAAGGAGGCGTAAGCTCAGCATCCTGTTCAGATCAGCGCGACGGGTTGCTACAACAAGAGGCCCACCCTGCCGGTGGGCCTCTTGTTTTTAGCCGAGATCGCCCGATGCCTCCGACCCGCACGAACACGAACCAGATCGGCCCGGTGATCGGTTCCCTCGTGCCCTTGAGAAATGGAGTCGATCCTCTGGTGGTTGGTCGAGCGCCGCGGATGGTTTGTTCGTCTATGGGGCTGATCTTTCTCGCTGTGCCTGGCATTGCGGCCGCAACGGAGGGGGGCAGGGCGAGCCTGGGCCATCAGCTTGAGTTGGGCTGGGTGGCCCCATTCGTCTTCTTGCTCCTTTCGATCGCGCTCCTTCCCCTGATCGTTCCACACTGGTGGGAATCCAACCTGAACAAGGGCGCCATCAGCGCCCTGTTCGGAGTCCCCGTAGCGATCTATGTCGCTCAGGTGGATGGTCACCGTCTCATTGAGACCGGGATCGAGTACATGGCGTTTATCGTCCTTCTCGCGGCACTGTTCATCATCTCCGGTGGAATCTACCTGCGAGGGTCCCTCACGGGGACCCCCCCGGTCAACACCGTCACCCTCGCGGTGGGTGCCATCCTGTCCAATATCATCGGAACGACAGGCGCCTCGATGCTCCTGATCCGCCCCATGCTTCGCGCCAACGAGAGGCGTCGACACCAGGTTCACATTATGGTCTTCTTCATCTTCGTTGTCTCGAACATCGGAGGGCTCCTCACCCCTCTCGGCGATCCACCCCTCTTTCTCGGCTTCCTTCGCGGGGTCCCCTTTCAGTGGACACTTCGGCTCCTGCCGCACTGGCTCCTGATGAACGTGGCGCTGCTTGTCATCTTTTATCTATGGGATCGGCGGCAGCTCAGGCGGGAGGATGTTGCAACCCGTGAGGCCTTGGAGCGGGACGGTCCGGCACAGAAACGGCTGCGCGTGGAGGGTCGCGTCAACCTCCTGCTTCTGCTCGGGGTGTTGGCGGTTGCCTTTATCGTCGGCCGGTTCGGCGAGGAGATCGGGCTCCAGTCTGAGCATGCGCGCAAGTGGGGACAGGTGATAGGGATGGGCCTCCTTGCGATGATGTCCATCCTCATGACGCGCAGCGAGACACGAGCGGCAAACCGGTTCACCCTCCACCCCATCGTTGAGGTGGCGGTGCTCTTCGCGGGAATCTTCGCGGCGATGATCCCCGCCATGGCGATCCTGGAGGCTCGCGGAGGTCAGCTTGGTCTTCGGGAGCCCTGGCACTTCTTCTGGGCGACCGGGGTCCTCTCGAGCTTCCTCGACAACGCGCCGACCTACCTTGCGCTTGCCACGACGGCCAGCGGTCTGATGGGGACGGAGGCGATGAGCTTGGGCCAGCTACTTCAGGCGACGAACGGGGGTATCCATGGGGAAATGCTTCTGACGGCTATCTCCGCCGGCGCCGTGTTCATGGGGGCGAATACCTACATCGGGAACGGGCCCAACTTCATGGTCAAGGCGATTGCGGAGGAGGCGGGGGTCAAGATGCCGTCATTCCTCGGCTACATGAAGTACTCCATCGGCATTCTGCTTCCCTTATTCGTCCTGGTCACCCTGGTCTTCTTCCGCCCTTAGGATCGGAGCGCTCACGTGTGCGGTGGCGACCAGAACTGGAGCCGCGGTGGAGGCCCGAGGGCATTGGTCCAGCTACACAGCTCGGAACAGAACGCGCTATCAGGCTTACGGACGGAGGAATCTGTATGACGGTAGGAATGAGAGCGACTTGGAGAGAGAGGGTGCAGCGGTTCCTGCTGCAGTTGAACCGCTTCCTGGAACAATGCTATAGGGATGCGGATGTCGCGACGGGTTGCTGACCCCCCTGAACCTGGGGTGCGTGCATCCCTCAAAGACGTAACGTTCTTTTCCCGATCTGCCTTGGTTCCTGAAGCGCCGATGGGAGAATCAGGGACCGGGTGTGAGCCTTCCCCGAAGAGGAAACAGCAAGACAGTCTGCTCCGGCAGCAACCTCGCTAACGCTCGCTGACAACGAAGTGCGCCCTTCGGTTCCACTTCCAGGTCGATTCGTCGTGACCCAACACGAAGGGGCGCTCCTTCCCGTAGCTGATCATCTTCATCCGTTTCGCATCGATTCCGGCCGCGATTAGATAGTCCAGGGTTGCCTTAGCCCGGCGTTCGCCCAGGCCCAGGTTATATTCCGCGGTCCCTCGCTCGTCGCAGTGGCCTTCGATCGTGATCTTGGCCGTCGAATTGGCTTTGAGCCATTGGACGTCTTCGGAGAGGTTCGGCTTTGCGTCGCCTCGGATGTTCGACTTGTCGAAATCAAAGAAGATATCCTTGAGGGGAGATCCCTTGTCCGCCATTCCCGTTGGTCCCGCTGAGGGTGCCCCCTTTGCCGGTGCCTCCTGAAGGGACGTGGGTCCCGTGACCTTCTCCTCTCCCGGTGTCAGCGTGCTGGAATACGACCGAGACGCATCCCCCGGTGAGCCGGCCTGTCCGGCGGTCGATGTTGACGGCGCTGCCGCTCCCGCCCCTGCGCCCGGTTGCGCGCCGATATCGGCAACGTCCGCTCGCTTCGGGCAGCCTGATAGCAATAGCGAGAGAGCCATCAGCAGTGCCGCCGTCGGAATCGCTCTGATCCTCCGTAGTCTCATTGGCATCGCCTCCTCTGAAAGAATGTCGTGTGTGGCTGAGCGCCCTTCGGTCAGGGTGCCCCACCCTGGACGTGATCTGTCGCGGGCAGCACCGGAGTAGGCATCGTGCCCCCTGGCGTGGTCTAACATGCTGGAATATTTCGCGGGTTTGGCGTTGAAGCATCTATACTACGCGTCTACTTACCTGTCAATCGAATTCATAACTTCTACTCCCCAGACTCTCGGATTTCCCTTGCGGCAGTGTTTTCGGCTGCGCTATAGTCAGCGGGATGCGACCAGAACAGGACAGGAAGAGCCTTTGCTCGAATCGGCGGGCAAGGCACAATTACGAGATCGAGGAGGTCATCGAAGCCGGGATTGCCCTCACCGGGACCGAGGTAAAGTCGTTGCGCGAGGGCCGAGCTGACCTGAAGGATAGCTACGCCGCCATCGAGGGCCACGAGGCGTATCTCTTGAATTGCCATATCAGCCCGTATTCCGCGGGGAACCGGTTTAACCCCGATCCCAATCGGAAGCGGAAGCTCCTGCTGCACCGGGAGGAGATCGGCAGGCTCATAGGAAAGGTGCAGGAAAAGGGGCTCACGTTGATACCCCTTGGGTTCTACGCGGTCCGACGCAAGATCAAGATTGACCTGGCGCTCGCCCGTGGGAAAAAGCTGTATGATAAGCGAGAAGATCTGAAGCAGCGGGCCATGGCAAGAGAGATGGCCCAACTGTCTCGCGGCCGGGCGGACCGCCGGTAATCATTGACTTTTTCCGCTTGGCGACTTACAGTGTAAGTGCTTCTCTGACTCCGGCTTCAGCCGACCGAAGCATGGCCTTTCCCATGGGGGCGCTCCGGTTTCGACGGGGGCAAGGGGGTTAGGGCTGCGTGCCGAGGTCCCATCTCCTCGTGAAAAGGTGGGAACACAAGCAACTGCCAACCACGAATTGGCACTGGCTGCCTAAGGGTGGCCACGTCCAACCTGCTTCGTCCGTCGGGCAGGATCTGGGCGCCGTCTAGACGGGCTGGCCTTCCTCTATCGCTCTGGAGAGGCGGGCGAGACCAAGTGAGCTAGCCGCTCCGTGACCCCGCCTGTGGGGGCTGGGAGGGGCGAACGAGCATTCGCAGGCTACGCACGTAGATGTCCTTTCCGACATGTCCTCGGACGCGGGTTCGACTCCCGCCGCCTCCACCAACGCAATACATTCGAACCGCCCTCCTGGCTCTCCAGCTCGGAGGGCGGTGCCATAAGCGCCAGGGCGTCTATCGCGGTCCGCGCGATGTAGTAGGGCCGGCCGATATCTCCCTTGGTCGGCTCCAGCCTGATCTGCCCCAGCAACCGCCTCAGCAGGAGTGCCGACCGCTCCGTCCTTCGCTCCAGGAGGTCCTTCACCCGGGTCAGCCGCTCTTCGATCCACTCGGGAGGGGGAGCGTGGAAGACCTTATCTCTGCCCCGCCGGAGGCCGTCAAGTTCTTGACCCAACACCTCAACCCTGCTTTCGGTTTCTTTGAGCGCCTGCGCCAGCGCCCGGCTGCCTCGTCCCTCGCCGATGAAGTCGAGGAAGTTGGCGAGCCGCCGCTTTTCTGCGCCGAGCTCGATTTCTCTGAGGTGGATCGTCTCCGGGACGTGCGAGTACAACCTGCCGACCTCCTCCTCAACTCGCTTGAGAACGTAGCCGACATGATCGGGTGCGGAAAGCTGCTTCTGAACGGCCTCAAGGATGACGTTCTCGGCAAGCCTTCGCCGGACAAGTGTCTTGTTCTCGCAGGTGCCCCTCGCCGCGCCGAGGCACCCGTAGTAGCCTCCAGCCTTCCCGCTCACCTGGGCGATGGCGGCGCCGCATTTCCCACAAACCATCGTGCCCGATAGCAGGTGCGTCGGGAAGAACTTCTCCCGGCTGCCCTGTTCCTTTGAGAATCCACGTCGACCCTTTCCGCCCGGCCAGCACCGACGGACCTCCTGCCTCCGTGCCCGGACCTTCTCCCACAGGTCCTGGGGCACGATGCGCAGTGATTCGTCCTCGTGGCTGATCCACTCGGACTGGGGCTTCTCGAGACGGCGCCGACAGCCCGAGCGTGGATCCCGGCGGCTCTCGGTCCTGTTCCACGCCCATCGCCCGATGTACTTCTCGTTATTGAGAAGACGGCTCACGGTCGCAGGGGACCAGCCTTTGCTCGACCGGATCCGGCCGGGAACACCCTCCTCATTGAGCATGCGAACGATCCGGGTGAGCGAGAGGCCATCCGCGTAAGCCTTGAAGACGCGCAGCACGATCGTCGCCTCGCGCAGTTCGATCTCCATCTTGTACCCGTCCGGACGGGGACGCCCCTTCTTGTCCATACGAATCGTTCCGACCGGAACCGATCGGTAACCGTAGGTCCCCTCACCGACAGAGAAGCCCCGCTGTTTCTGACCGATCTGGCCGCGCAAGGTCTTCTTTTTCAGGTCCCGAAGCTGCAGCTCGTTGAAGATCCCCCGGATCTGGATTCCCAGAGTTGATTCCTCCTCGTTGCTGTCGAGCCCGTCGGCCACGGAGACGATTCGGATCCCCTCGAAGTGAAGCTCGGTCAACACCGAGAGCATGAGGTAGTTGTCCCGAGCTATCCGGGAGAGGTCATCGACCAGCAGGACATCGAACTGTGCGTTCCGTCCGGAGGCGAGCAGGGCCGAAAGCCCCAGTCGGTCGCGCCGCGCTCCCGATTTGGCCTGGTCGGCGTAGATGTGATTCTCGAGCACGGTGAATCCGCGCTCGGCAGCCAATCGCCGGCAGGCGCCGATTTGGTCCTCGATGCTCTCGGGACGCTGGTTCTCCGAGCTGTACCGAGCGTAGATGGCAGCACGCATCGTTACCCTTCCTCGCGCTGTGGCTCGCAATCGCTCGGGTCGTGGTGCCTCGCGGCCTCTTCCATCAGCCGGACGTACTCGAGGGCCAGTTCCTCTGCGAGGTGGTCGAGCAGGCTGGCGACTGCTGGGTCCGTTCCCGGGTCCCGGGCGGAGTCTGGCGCCGGGGCCGTGCGAATCGGTAGTGCCTTGGTCGTCGTCAGCTTCATTGTCGCCTCAAATGATAGTCACTGTCTATCATTCTGTCAACAAAAAAATCAGCTCTGCAGCCGCAGGTCCCGCGCGATTCTTGTAATGCTGACCTCGACCCGGGCGTGCCTGCTTCCCTCAGGCCCTCCGAACTCTTGCGAGGCGCCGTTGCGCGCCGAGGGCTTCGGGCGGGCGAACTCCCGCTCGAGCGCACGGGAACTCTTCCTCGAGGCGTCCAGTTCCCGCAGGTCGAGATCCCCGTACACCTTCGGAGGCGACCCGCTCGCGCCCAGCGTGAAGTAGAGCCGCCGGCCATTCCCGATGACGACGCGCAGATCCGGGGCCTGCGGATCGCGGAGGCTCTCGGGAAGGTGGAACTCCCGGAGTCGCTTCCTCACGCTCTTTTCGAAGACGCGCAGCACGTAGATGACAGCACCCACGAACGACGCCGGGATCTCCAGCTCTCGAAGCCGGATCGCGACCGCGAATTCGAGCATGTTGCGGCCCGAGAAGCGCCGGCTGCTCCCACGCCCCTCTGCGTCCTGAATGTCCGGCTGCACAACCCCCTTCTCGCAGAGGTAGATAAGCCGGTGCTGTGGCTCTCCCAGCAGGCGGGCAGTCTGAGAAAGGGTGTACTCCCCTTCGCCTCTCATGATAGGCAGTGTCTATCAAATGGCGAGATTGTGTCAAGCGTTTTTTCAATACCTGAGGCGGGCGGGAGAGCCACCTCTCCGGGCGCGTTGACCGAGCCGTTTCAAAAGGCCGCCATGACCCATATCGAGAAGCATCCCCGCCCGAAGGAGGAGATTAGCAACAAGTCTGTCCTGAGCGAAGTCGAAGGGGGCAGTTCGCTCTCGAATCGCCTGCGGGCCGTCATGGCCTGGACCGGGCCTCCACACCTCACCTCGAAAGGTCCAGACGGCTCACCGCCCCTGCCAGCGCTGTCGCGCTGCAGGTGGGTCGGGCCTTTCTCGTTTGGGGCGTCCCCAGGCGTCTCCCGGTTTCCGGACGTTCGATTGACAGGGGGGCCGATTTTCATGTACTCTCTTGGCAACTCATGGTCAGGAATAGACGCTCTTCCGAAGCGCGAGGTAGGATCGAACATGGCTCCTGAAGAAGGCTGGGTCGGCGTCGAGGAGGTGGCTGCCCATCTGCGGGTGGCCAAGGAATCTGTCTACCGATGGGTCGTGTCGAAGGGCTTCCCTGCGCACCGTGTAGGACGTCTGCTTCGATTCAAGCTCTCGGAGGTGGACCAGTGGGTGCAGAACAGTGGCGGAGAGAATTCCGGCCCCGAATCGCACGGGAAGGCAACAAAATCGGATCCAGCGAGCAGAAAGTCGAATATGAAGAAGAAGAGTAGGCATGGCTGAGAATCGCCTTTCAAGGCAGATCGGACGACGGATCTCCCTCCCGGGGCACTTCGATGTTCCCGTTATCCTGGAGGACGTCAGAGCCCTGGCTACGGACGGCTCCACTGGCTATGAGTGCCGCGTCCGGCTGCCCGACGGGACGCTCGAGGAAGCGGTGATCTCGCCCGCGGAGGCGGCAGCCGTCTTCGGCGCGGATCAGAAGGCACCGGTGGCGACCAAGCCCGCAGATGCGGAGAGACTGCGCCTCTTGGTCGAGTCCGCCCGTATCCGCCTCGCCTACGCGCATGACCGCCAGTTCGCCGTCAGCCTCTCGGGCATCCGCACCCTCCCTCACCAGATCGAGGCTGTCTACCAGGCGATGCTACCGCAGCCTCGCCTGCGTTTTCTCCTCGCGGACGACCCCGGGGCGGGCAAGACCATCATGGCCGGCCTGCTGATCAAAGAACTGAAGTTGCGGGAAGCCATCGAGCGCGTTCTCATCCTCTGCCCCGCTCCGCTGACGATTCAGTGGCAGGACGAAATGCTCCGGTGGTTCGGGGAGTCGTTCGACATCATCTTTTCCGCCGTGGACCAGCAGCAGCTCACCAATCCGTGGCAGCGCTCCTCGCAGGTTATTGCCTCGATTGACTACGCGAAGCAGGAGGACGTGCGCGAGCGCGCATGGCAGCAGCGCTGGGACCTCGTGGTGGTCGATGAGGCCCACAAGTGCTCGGCGAGAACGGCATCGGGAGGCCAGGGACGGGAACCCAGGGTCGCCACGACCAAGCGGTACGATCTTGTCTCGCGGCTCACATCACAAGGCGACCACATTCTTCTCCTGACCGCTACGCCGCACCACGGGGACGAAGATAAGTTCTCGCACTTCCTCCGGCTCATCGATCCCGATCTGTTCCCGGAACCGCATCGGCTTGGGAACCAAGCAACTGCGATTCGTAAGGACGTCTTCAGGCTTGGCAAGGACTCGCCATGGGCCCTGCGCCGCCTGAAGGAGGACCTGAAGGACCTCAATGGCAACCGGCTGTTCCCGGACCGGCATGCGAAGACCGTCACCTTCCGGCTGAACAGCGAGGAGTACGCCCTTTACAAATCGGTCACGGCCTACATCAATGAGTTCATCCCCCAGCAGACCGGCCAGCGACGGTCGTCCGCAGCGCTCACTCGTACAGTCCTACAGCGACGCCTTGTCAGTTCGACCTGCGCCATCCACGAATCCCTGAAGCGACGCCTCAAAAAGCAGCAGGACCTGCTGGACGAGCTGGAGTGGCTTTCTCCCGCCCAGCGGGCCAAGCGCCTCGCAGTCCTCCAAGGACGCCTGCCCGACGTGGAGCAGGAAGAAGACGACCTTGACGACGAGGTCCGCGATCAGCTCGTCGATGAGTACACGGCGGCGCTGGAACTGGAGCAGTTGCGAGCCGAAATCGCCGCCCTCAAAGAGCTGGTCGAGCAGGCCCGGACGGTGCGAGAACTGGCGAACGATTCCAAGTTGGCTGCTCTGAAGAAGTGCCTTGGAGAAGCGCAGTTCGTCGAGCTTAAAGACGGCCGGGGCAAGCTCCTCCTCTTCACCGAACACCGCGCGACGCTGGGCTACGTGCGGGAGCACCTCCAGCAATGGGGATACAGCACCTGCGAGATCCACGGCGGCATGAACCCGCACGAGCGCAAGCGAGCCCAGGAACAGTTTCGCACCACTGCCCAGGTCTGTGTGGCCACGGAGGCGGCCGGCGAAGGCATCAACCTTCAGTTCTGCCACCTCATGATCAACTACGATATGCCGTGGAATCCCACGCGCCTGGAGCAGCGCCTCGGCCGCATTCACCGAATCGGCCAGGACAGGGACTGCTACGCCTTCAACTTTGTGGCGACGGATTCTGAAGACGGGCAGCCCATCGTTGAGGGACGTATCCTCCACCGCCTGCTGGAAAAGCTGGACACCATGAACGAGGCCCTGGAAGGGCGCGTGTTCGACGTTATCGGCGAGGTGCTGTCGCTGAACGACATCAACCTCCCCGACATGCTGAGAGAGGCGGCCTACGACCCACGCCGGCTTGACGAGTACTTGGACCAGATCGACAGGATCGATCCGGCCAAGTTGAAGGAGTACGAGGACGCCACGGGCATCGCGCTGGCCCGGAGCCACGTAGACTTCACGGGATTCCAGCGCCGCAACCTCGAGGTCGAGGAGAAGCGGCTCATGCCGCGGTACGTGGAGACGCAGTTCATCGCGGCGGCCAAGGAAGTCGGCCTTCGCGCCGAGCCCAGGGCAGACGGCCTGTGGCGCATCGAACACGTCCTGGCCG
The DNA here is from genome assembly GCA_016207095.1 of Candidatus Methylomirabilota bacterium. Taxonomy (GTDB): domain Bacteria; phylum Methylomirabilota; class Methylomirabilia; order Methylomirabilales; family Methylomirabilaceae; genus Methylomirabilis. The sequence goes on from JACQQF010000002.1 coordinate 49,302, forward strand.
ACCTGCGATCAGAGCGGCTCCGGTCGGTCCATCGGCTGGGCAAGGCCGATCCCTCATACCGCAAGATCACGTTCCATAAGCACCACCTCGAACAGTCCGCTCATGTTGACGCTGTTCTCATGGGGCCGGGGCATCCGCTGTATGCGGCAGTCGACGAGAAGCTGAACGAGAAGTTGGCGACTCTGCAGGGAGGGATCGGGTTCTACGTGGACCCGCTCATGAGCGAGCCCTACCGGCTCCACCTCTTCGAGATCTCCATCCGCGGCAAGGACTCCAAGGGCAACGACGTCCCGCTGCACGGGGAGCTCGTGGCTGTCCGGGAGCAGCGAGGGCAGTTCGAGATCGTACCGAGCGACATCCTTCTCAACTTGCCTCCTCAAGCGAGCCCGCCATCCGCACTTGACTCCGTGGACACGCAGGCGGCCTCGGATTACCTCAAGAGCACGTACCAGTTGGACTGCCGGGCTCGCTGCCAAGAGGAGCGGCAGCACTTCGCTGGCGTCTGCCGGGAGTATCTGGAACGGTCCTTCGTCGCCCGGATCAAGCGCGCCCAGGAACGGGCCATGCTCTTGGCTGCGGAGGCGACGACCAAACCCGAGTATAAGCTTCCGGCGGACGAGGCCCGGAAGCAAGTGGATGAGCTTCAGCG
>JACQQF010000051.1 GCA_016207095.1 Candidatus Methylomirabilota bacterium
CGCTATGATACCTCAGATACTCTTGGGAATATCGATCCTCAGCTCACGAAACATACGCAAACACTCATGGTGCCATATGCGCTTGCCCAAACACGGCGAGATGTTTTGTCTGGCGGCCTGTGTGGCCGCGCTGTTACTGATTATCAGTCACGACTGCCTGATTGGAGTCGCGCACGCTGCGGCTCTTGCCGAGACCACGTCCCACGACGCACACCCCGGCCAGCAAGGAGTTGACCGAGGCGATTGCGAGGTGGCTGCAGTCAAGGCACCGATCCCGACTGTGTCCTCACCGCTCGCTGCTGAAAACCTGTCGCTTTCACTCCCAGCCGCTGTCCCTGTTACAAGAGCAGAGAGACCAGCCGCGCGTCATCTCGCCGAACCGCCGCTCTTTTTGCTCCACGCCTCCCTGCTGATCTAAGCCGCTCCTCCGCTTTCCAAGGTCGTTTCTCACCGCTGAGCCGAAGGCATCCGCCCGTCTTCCGCGGTTTCGGCTTAATCTTTTTCGGGTTAGCAGGAGGTATCTCAATGTGGATTAGAAAGTTGCACCTTCTTTCGCTGTGCGTGCTTAGCGGCGTTCTCGCCTTCGGGGCTGTTGCTCTCCCTGGGATTCAGGCCAGTGCAGCAGAGGAGTCGGGTGCTCATAGCCGTAAAGATCGTGCCCATGATGTCCCAGCGGGCGCGCACATGCATCCGCCCGTGCCGGCAGAATATGCGAAGATCACGGTCCCGCCAAACATCTGGACTGACGCAGACGCAATTGCCCGTGGCCGGTCTATCCACGCTGCCCGCTGCGCCGTGTGCCATGGTGCTCAGGGCGCCGGTGATGGACCGGCCGCGGCCAGCCTGCCAGCAAAGCCGGCGTCGTTCCAAGATCGGGCAATGGCGGCGGAGATGACCGAGGCGTACTGGTTCTGGCGCGTCAGCGAAGGAGGCGCCATCGAGCCGTTCAAGTCGGCGGGATCTGCCATGCCCCCCTGGAAACAGGAGCTCTCGGTCGAGGACCGTTGGACGGTCATCGCCTATCAGCATTCACTTTCCGGGCATGCAGGTCCACATGTGCCGTCAGAGCACCCGGGGATGATGGCGCAGGCGAGTCGGCCGCATCCTGAGCCGCGAGGCCTTGCCTTCCGAAGCCAGTGGGTCACGCGCGATCACCGCTGGCAGCCTCGCGGACCATGGAAGTGGGCGGTCCAGCAGGAGCTGACGCAGCTCTACAGAGAGTTCAATGGGATCGACTTCGGTCACGCTCACCTTGGTGAAACGCTGTTGAAAACCCAGGACTCGGAAAAGATCGAAAAGGCACGCCTCGAGGTCCTGGACTTCATCTTCAGCTCGCCGGCCGTCCCTCCCGACGAAGAGCAGGTCGCTCCAACGATGAACCGTCTTGTATGGGAAGTCAGCAAGACATTCGACTGGGCGCATCTGTTTCATCGCAGCCTATATGACCTCTTTGCCAGCGACAAGGTCGAAGACAAGGAGGCGCCTTACAGGAAGCTCCTTGCCGACTACCTGGAGAAACCCGAGGCGATCACGCCCCACCGACTCGATCACCATCGGGCGCTCTGGAGCTTCCCCGAGTCGAAGGCGTTCCGCGACAGGTTCCGGAAATTCAATACGCAGATATGGGCGTACCACTGGCTGCAAGCTGCCGTGTACGATGTCCAGCTCCTCGGTAAGGCGGGGAGGCAGCGAGAAATGATGCCGAGGATCATCGCCCACTATCACGGCTATCTACGGCGACCCCCGGTGGAATGGGAATTCATGCCGATGATGCCCGAGGGCGCACCGGAGTTCTCCCGGCGATTCCCCGAGGCCGCGGCGATCTTCGACAACCTCCACATGCTGCACGACAACCTCGACGACATCCTGACTCGTCCGGACCTCTACCCCACGATGGCGGCGAAGCGCGCGGCGATCCTGAAGATCCTTCCGATCTATCTCCACCGGAACCACTCCGCCAGCGACCTCTACGCCGACTTTCACGAAGGGCCGGGGGGCGGGCATACCGGGATGCAGATGGGGCCAAGGCCGCCGTCGGTCGCGGAGGTGTTGGCCGGGACGGCACCGCCCAGCGATCAACCCCAGCCTGCCGGGCGCAGGACGCCCCCTGCAGGCCACAAACATTGAGGAGGTCCGCAGATGTTCAGGCGAGTCTTTTTATTGCTTGCGGTCCTGGTGTGGGTTAGCGGGGGAGAGGCGTATGCGATCGACCATAAGAACCTGGACGAAAATCGCCCGCTGCGTCTGGAAGACGCGTATCCGATCGCGACCGATGAAATCGCGATCGAGGTCGGTGCCGGTCTCACGCTCCAGCGTCATGGCGAAAGCCGCGGGATCTTTCCTATCGAGATGCTGTACGGCGCGCTGCCAAACCTTCAACTGGGCGCGGGGACAACGCTCTTGACCGATCCGAGCGAGATCGATGGGATCAAGTCTGGCGATCTGAAGCTGAGCGGCCTCTATAACTTTAACCAGGAAACGCTGACGCTTCCCGCATTGGGTTTCAAGCTGACCGTCAACCTCCCAACGGGTGTTGCTTCATCGGGGGCAGACGTCGAGCTCAAGGCCCTCGTGACCAAGTCCTTTGACCGTCTAAGTTTCCATTTCAATACAGCGTATGAATTTCTCAATGGGACGCGCGCCGACGAGCGGGATGGTCGGTATCACTTTGTCCTTGGCGCGAGCTATCCGATCGGCGCGCCGAAATATACGCGAACGACGCTCATCGGCGATCTGTTCGTCGAACAGGCGCCTCAAAGGGGGAAGCCGGATACCTTTGGTGCTGAGATCGGCTTTAGACACCAATTAACGCCACGCGTGGTGCTGGATGCTGGAATCGGCACAGAGCTTGCGGGGCCGGGCGACCGCTCCCCCTTCTTCTTGACGACTGGAGTCTCTATCGGGTTCTAGGTATAGCTCCCGGTGGCACTTCGGGTTACTCTGATCGCGCATAGGGTCATGTCTGGCGATACGTGGGGACGAGATCTGCTCCAGTCGCTGACCCAGATCGGCGGGATCGTCACCTCGTTCCTCCTCGAGCTGCTGATCTATCCCGTCATCTTCGAGATCTGGAGGAGTTGGCAGCACCGGAAGCGGTTCACGGCAATCGCGTAACGCAGCGCGACTTCTCCGCGATCACCGTCGAGAACTCCTTGCGCGTCCGCCCAGGGGCAGGGAAGGTCTGGTAGCGCGATGACAAGATGGTCCAACCGGCAAACCGTTCCTCGAGCTCGCTCCGTCGGAAGAGGCAGTAGTTGCCCGGGTCGAACATGTCCATGTACGTGGAGCCCTCAATGAGCACGTTGACAATGGCGCGCCCACCCGGGCTCACGCGCTCCTGGATGGCGCGCAGCAGCCTGAGGGCAGGCTCACGGTCGAAAAACATGAGCAACCCGATGGCAACGATCGTGTCGTACGACGGCTCGATGGTCCATCTCCCGATATCCGCCTGTATGGCCTGTACCGAAAGTCCTTCCCGGCGCGCATCCGTGTTGATACGGGCGACGGCAGTTGGGCTCGCATCGACCGCCACGACGCGGTGACCTCGGCGCCCTGCCTCCAGGCTCAGGTTGCCAAGCCCAGAGCCAAGATCGAGGACCGAGCCCGTGAGGTAGTCAAGCGCCAGGGTCTCGAATGGGTTCAGTGCATACTCTCGGTCTTGCACCTGCCGTTGGAACTGGGCTTCGAAGAACTCTACGGACTTCTTATGGACCACATCACGCATGCTACGCTTATGCCCCTTGGAGACACATATGCTGTTTCGAAAGTGACACGAGCTTCACCTGCTCGACAGAATCGGGGTTCACTCTTAAGGATGAGTGTCGATAACTCATAAGTCAAATAAATAAATTCTACAGAATTAATTGATTTTTCCTATTTTATGAGAAGTCTTGCCTCGCATC
>JACQQF010000052.1 GCA_016207095.1 Candidatus Methylomirabilota bacterium
CGGGTGATCGGCGGGGCGGAGAAGCGGGTGCTCGCCGTGTACGGCGCGTCGCTCTGGTGGTTCCTGCGGCGCCGGTGGATCTCCGCACTGACCTGGGTCGTCTGCCTTGTGGGCACGGTCTGGCTCTTCATGGTCGTTCCCAAGGCCTTCCTGCCCACGGGCGACAGCAGTTTCATCTGGGGCGTCATGATCGGCCGGGAGGGCTCCTCTCCCGAGCAGATGCGGGCCCTCCAGGACCGGGCCGACGAGGTGATCCGACAGGACCCCAGTGTCGGCGCGACCTTCACGATGACAGGGAACAACCAGTTCCTTTCGTCCAACCAGGGGCTCCTTCTCGCTTTCCTCAAGCCGATCGAGGAGCGAGCGCCCATCCAGGAAGTGACGGGCAAGTTGATAGGAAACCTGGGCGCCATTCCCGGCGTGTTTCCGTTCCTGCGGCCGTTCCCGGTCCTGGAGATCAGCACGGGGGCGACGAACCAGAACCAGGGGCAGTACGCCTTCTCCATATCCGGGGTGAACGCCGAACAGGTGTACGACGTGGCCACGAAGCTCATGGGGAAGCTGAGGGGGTACCCGGGGCTTGCGACCCTCTCCTCGGACTACTTCAACAACACGCCCAACCTCGACATCGATATCCGCCGCGACCAGGCCAAGACGTACGGTGTCTCAGAGGCGCGGATCCTGGCGTTGCTGCGGAACGCGTACTCGCAGAACTATCTCTACCTGATCAAGAAGCCCGAGGACCAGTATCAAGTCATACTGGAGGTCCAAGACGCCGAGCGCTCGAAGCCCCAGGACCTCTCGCTCCTGTACATCAAGTCCGACGACGGGAAGAACCTCGTGCCGCTCAGCGCGCTGGTCTTGTGGAAGCCATCGCTGGGTCCCCAGGCCGTGAACCACCTGAACCAGTTCACGAGTGTCACGCTCTTCTTCAACCTCAAGCCCGGCGTGGCCATCGGCGAAGCCACCGAGTTCATCACCAAGGCCGCGGCGGAGATCGTGCCGCCGACCGTGCGCGCGAGCCTGCAGGGCGAGGCCCTGACGTTCCGCAACACGGTCGCAGACCTGACCATCCTGATGGCGCTGGCCGTGTTCGTCATGTACGTGATCCTGGCCATCCTCTACGAGAGCTACCTGCACCCTCTGACGGTGCTTTCGACCCTTCCCACAGCGCTCGTGGGGGGGCTCCTGACATTGTATCTGTTCGGGGAGCAGGCGTCGCTCTACGCGTTCGTCGGCATGTTCATGTTGATGGGGATCGTGAAGAAGAACGGGATCATGATCGTCGATTTCGCTCGCCAGCGGGTGGCGGCCGGCGAGACGGCCGAACGAGCCATCCACGACGCGAGCATGGACCGCTTCCGCCCCATCATCATGACGACCCTTGCTGCGGTGATCGGCGCGGTCCCCATCGCAGCGGGCTTCGGGGCCGACGGAGCCTCTCGCCGGCCGCTCGGGCTGGTCATTGTCGGTGGCCTGGTGGTGTCCCAGTTCATCACCCTGTACATCACGCCGGTGATCTACCTGTACCTCGAGCAGTTCCAGGAGAAGGTGCTGGACCGCACCTCCTTCTTCCGCTCGGGACACCTCGCCCCCACAGGCGGCGGTGCCGTCCCGACCCATACCCCAATACCCGAGGCACTCGTAACAGCAGTCAGGAGCCATGGCGATGGTCGGGACGGAATCGCCGGGGCGAGCCGCGGCACGGGATTGGAAACCAAGACCAGATGATCGAGGTGAAGCAGGAGCATGTCGCTAGTTAGACACCTATCGGACAGATGAGAACGATGAAGGCTCTCAGGGTCCTTCTTTGGCCGCTGCTCGTGGCGATCGGGATCGGCTGCACGGTGGGACGGGATTACCGCCCGCCGCAGGTCCAGGTCCCTGCGAAATGGAGCGAAGCTGAGCAGAAGGGGGCCACGACCGCGCCGGTTGAGATCACCCAATGGTGGGCGACGTTCAACGACCCGGTGCTCACCTCGCTCGTTGATCGGGCCGTCAGATCGAACCACGACCTGCGCGTGGCCGAATGGCGCATTCGGGAGGCACGGGCCTCACGCGGCGTCACAGCGGCGGCGGCGTGGCCAAACGTCGACGTGTCCGCTGACTACTCACGGAGTCGGGCCAGTGAGAATGCGCCGAATGTTGCGCCCATTTCGGCGGGAAAGGCAACAGACCTGTTCCAGATCGGCTTTGACGCCGGCTGGGAGATCGACGTATTCGGGGGCGTCCGACGGGCCGTCGAAGCGGCCGACGCAGACATCGCCGCATCGGAGGAGAATCGGCGCGACGCCCTGCTGACACTCCTCGCGGAGGTCGCCCGCAACTATGTGGAAGTCCGTGGGTTTCAGCAGCGGCTCGCCATCGCCGGCAAGAACATCACGTCGCAGCAGGAGACATTGGAGTTGACCCGGATCCGGCTCGAGGCAGGCCTGATCAGTGAGCTTGATGTGGCGCAGGCAGAGGCCATCCTGGCGACGACGCAATCGCAGGTGCCAACCCTTGACAGCGCATTGAAGCAGGCCGTCCATCGACTCGGCCTGCTCCTGGGACAGGACCCGGGTGCGCTGCTGCCGGAATTGTCGAATGAAGCGCCGATCCCGGGTATTCCACCGGAGGTCCCGGTCGGACTGCCTTCGGACCTGCTTCGCCGCCGACCCGACGTGCGGCGCGCGGAGCGCGAGCTGGCCGGGGCCACCGCGCGCGTGGGGATCGCGACGGCGGATCTGTTTCCACGATTCTCCCTGACCGGCGCGTTCGGGTTGCAGAGCGTCAGTCTCGGGGACCTGGCGCTGTGGCCGAGCCGTGTCTGGTCGATCGGCCCGACGGTGCGCTGGCCCATCTTCGACGCCGGTCGAATCCGCGCGAACATCCGGGTTCAGGATGCGCGAGAGCAGCAGTCGCTCGCCCAGTATGAGAAGGCGGTCTTGACGTCTCTGGAAGACGTGGAGAACGCCCTGGTGGCATACGGGAGGGAGCAGGTGCGGCGCCGCTCACTCGCCCAGGCCGTCGAGGCGAATCGCCTGGCGGCGGATCTGGCGAATGAGCGCTATACGCGTGGCCTGGTGGATTTTCTGAACGTGCTGGAGTCCCAGCGTCAGCTCTACACGTCGGAGGATCAGCTTGTGCAGAGCGAGCGCGGCATCGTCGTCAACTTGGTCGCCCTGTACAAGGCGCTCGGCGGGGGCTGGGAGGTCTTCTCGCAGGCGAACTGAAGTTTTCAACATCCACAAACCATCTGCGGCTGCCCGGTAGCCAAACAGTTCGTCCCTTCCACTACCGCGCTGCACAAAATCCGTGATAAAGGCACCTAGCGAGATGCGCTTCAGCCGCGGGCTATCATGCTCTCGCAGCCCGCACGGCTGCAAAACGCCTGTTAGACAGCGGCCCTCGTATACCGATTTTTCCCGACATGCCTGTACCGGAAACAATCGATCGTGTGATCGTTCACCATGCCCACTGCCTGCATGAAGGCGTAACAGATCGTCGATCCGACGAATTTGAAGCCTCGACCCAACAGATCGCGGCTGAGGGCGTCTGACTCCGGCGTGCGCGCTGGCACCTGCTGGAGCGTACCCCACCGGTTCACCCGAGGCGCTCCGCCGACAAAGCCCCACACGTAGGCATCGAAACCCCCGAACTCATGCTGAACGGCGAGGAAGGCTCTCGCGTTGCCCACCGTACTGTTGATCTTGAGGCGATTGCGAACAATGCCCGGATTCCGGAGCAAGCGCTCGATTCGTGCTGGAGTGAAGCGTGCTACGCGCACAGGATCGAAACCGACAAATGCGTCTCGATAGGCGTCCCGCTTCTTGAGAATCGTCTCCCAGCTCAGGCCAGCCTGCGCACCCTCGAGCGTGAGGAACTCGAAGAGGATAGCGTCGTCGTGGACTGGGACACCCCACTCGGTATCGTGATACGCGATGCCGAGCGGCGTTCGAGCCCAGGTACACCGCCTCTGCGGACTCATGGCTCTCTTCTACGGCCGGCGTTGCGCGGCCATGGTCTCGGGGTCGGGACCACCCACAGGTTCGCTACAACGATAAGCGCTCAATCACTCGGCCTCTGGCATGGGCGGCTCGGGAAATGCTGCAATCATCGAAAGCGGCCAATCAAAGGTTTCCACAAGCGTACCGTGATCGGTGCCGGGGAGCACGGCGCTAGGCGTCGACCAGAATCTTGAAGCCGCCGTAGACCATGCGCTTGTGGTCGAAGGGCATCGAGTTCGGATCCATCATCTTCGCGATTCTCGGGTCCTTCATCACCTTTGCGTTGACGCGATCGCGATCCGCGCGTGACTTGAACACTACCCAAGAGAAAAATACCGTCTCGCCACGCCTGAGCTTGATCATGGGCGGGAACGGCATCCCCATCTTCACGTTGAGGTCGTCGCCGACGCATTCCCGGAACTCGAGGGCACCGTGCTCCCGCCAGATTTTTCCCGCCTTCTGAGCCATGCGGCGGTAGGCCTGCACGTCTTTCTTCGGGACTGGCAAAACATATCCATCGACGTATCGCATGTAAACCTCCTATAGTTGCGTCTTCAATTCTAGCCGGCCATGTTTACGGCCGCCGCACGAGCCACCAGCGACCGTAGGCGACGAACGCCGAGAGGAGCCCCACCACCAGCGGGATCAGCGCCAGCGCCACTCCATCGGCCGCCAGCGTGATCACCGTCGCACCGATCATGATGATCACCAGCCCGGCGGCCGCCAGCGGGGTCAGGCCCGGCCGAATGCGGAGGAGCCCGGGGAGGATCAGGCCGAGCGCGCCGAGCACCTCGACGACGCCGATGAATCGCACGAACCAGCCCGGCAACGCGATCTGGTTCGGCGACCCCATCGACATCAGCACATCGAGCGGCAGGATCAGCTTCGTTCCCCCGGCGAACAGAAAGAGGGCCGCGAGCAGGCCCTGAACGATCCACAGTGCATAGGTCATGATCGGTCTCCTCCGTGAAAGTCGCCGCGCTATTGCCCGGGCGCCGCTTCTACAATCGATTTCATTGCCGCCAATCCCTTCTCGAACTGACCGCCGACCATTTGGTCCATGTTCATGAACAGACACATCGCCTTGGCGATGAAGTTGTTCTTGCCGGTCATGCTCCACATCACGCCGGTTTGATTGCCCTCAGGCTTGAAGGTGAACTCCGCGGTGCTGTTTCCGGCCATCGGCTTGAGGAATTCAAGGTTGAACCGGATCAATTCGTTCGGGCGACTCTCCGTGATCGTCATGCTCCCTTCGCCGATCTCCTTATTGCCGGCCCATCTGAAGATGGCGCCTGTTCCTGCCGGCGGGCCCTCGAACGTCGTTTTGGCTGCGGGATCGAGTTTCGCCCACGGGGACCACGCCTCCCACTTGTGGAAATCGTTCACCTGCGCGAACACCCCCGGCGCCGGGGCGGAGATCGTGGCCGTCCGCACGACGCGGAACTCCGAGGGCTGCATGGCAACGACGACGACGAACACGACAACGATCGCTGCGAGAGCGATGAGGATTTTCTTGAGCACAGTAAGTCCCCTCCTTTTCAGGCATTCACCACGGCGTTCGTGGCAGCGCTAGTTGCTGCGTTGCTTACGGTTATGCTATTCCTCCTTGTAGTTCAACTCGCGCAGATTGGCCTCCTTCCGCTGGTCGCTACTGCCGTTCCAACTACTTCCGCCTAAAGAGTGAGGCAAGGGAAAGCGACAGTTGTTGGCGGGACACCCATCGGCAAATAGCCACAATACGTTGGAACGGCACTAGCCGCCGGCCATGGCCCCCACGACCAGAAAGGGCTCGGCGCCGTTCGTGACCGCGTCGGGCAGGGGGGCGTCCGGCGGTTCGTGCGACAGGTCCTGCCCGCAGGCGAAGAACCTCACGAACGCTCGGCGCTGTTGCGTGACGTGGTCGCGGATCGTCCCGCGCAGCATCGGGTAGCGGGCCTCGAGCGCGTCGAGGACCGAGCGCTGCGTGACCTGACCCTCGACGTGGAGCTTCACCTCGCCGTCCACGCGTGCCAGCGTCCGCAGATGTGCCGGGAGCACGACTCGGATCATGGCAGCGTCTGGACCTCGACCGACAGGACGGCCGGAAGATCTCGGACGATGGGTGCCCAACTGTCCCCGGCGTCGGGCGATGCGTACACCTGCCCACCGGTGGTCCCGAAGTACACGCCGCACGGATCGAGCGAGTCCACCGTCATCGCGTCGCGCAACACATTGACATAGCAGTCGCGCTGCGGCAGACCTTTCGTAAGCGCCTCCCACTCGTTGCCCCCCGTCCGGCTGCGGTACACGCGCAGCTTCCCGTCGGGCGGATAGTGCTCCGAGTCGCTCTTGATCGGGACGACGTAGATCGTGTCCGGCTGGTGCGCGTGAATGTCGATCGGGAACCCGAAGTCGGTCGGCAAGTTCCCGCTGACCTCGTGCCACGACTCACCGGCGTCATCGCTGCGCATGACGTCCCAGTGCTTCTGCATGAACAGCACGCCCGGGCGCGACCGGTGCATCGCGATGCGGTGCACGCAGTGGCCGACCTCGGCGTTCGGGTCAGGCAGCTCGTACAGGGACTTCAGGCCGCGGTTCATCGCCTGCCACGTCTTGCCGGCGTCGTCGGTCCGGAACACGCCTGCGGCCGAGATGGCGATGAAGATCCGCTCCGGATTGCTCCTGTCCAGCACGATCGTGTGCAGGCACATCCCACCGGCGCCCGGCTGCCAGAGGTGCCCCTTCACGCCGCGCAGCCCGGGAAGCTCCTGCCACGTCCGGCCGCCGTCGCTCGAGCGGAACAATGCGGCGTCTTCAACCCCGGCGTAGACCGTCTCCGGATCGGTCAGCGACGGTTCGAGATGCCAGACTCGCTTGAACTCCCACGGGTGCGGCGTGCCGTCGTACCACTGATGAGTGGTGAGCGGTTTGCCGGTTTCAGGAGACGTATCGTAAACGAACTTGTTGCTTTCGCCTTTGGGCATGCCCTCTGGGGTGGTGGTTGGTTCGCCGGGGGGAGTTCCGGGTTGGTGCCATGTTTTGCCGCCGTCATCCGAGCGCTGAATGATCTGCCCGAACCAGCCGCTGGTCTGCGACGCGTACAGCCGATTCGGATCAGCGGCTGATCCCTTGAGGTGATAGATCTCCCAACCCGCAAAGTGGGGGCCGCTGACATCCCACCGTTCCCGTTTGCCGTCCGACGTCAGGACGAACGCACCTTTCCGTGTCCCAACCAGTACCCGTACCTTGCTCATCCTGCGCTCCTTTGTGAGATTTCAGCACTCCGTTCCAACTCCATCAGCACAACGGGCTCACGTACACCTGCCAATAAGGGCCGGACCTCATGCCAGGTTCATGCTGCATCGCGCCGAACCTCACCTCCGGCATGTGCTGGATCTTCCAGTCGAAGAGTTTCTCATAGAAGGCCGAGACGTTCGCTGGATCCTTCGACATCAGCTCCCAGTGAACAACGGGCCTACCCATGACGATCTCCTTCCGTGGTTGAGCGTTTTCAGGACCTCGCTGGCGTCTCTGGAGCGTCGTGCGAGGGGATGCAGACTTACGTCTTCTCCGCGAACAACGCCTGTACGCGTTTTTGCATCTCCTCCGGCGTAACGTCTTCTTTGTGCGTGGCCACCCACCAGAGATGCCCGAAAGGATCCTCGAGCTGGCCCGAGCGGTCGCCGTAAAACTGATCCATGACGGGCTTGCGTTCTTTGGCGCCGGCGGCCACCGCTCTCTTGAAAAACGCGTCGACGTCTTCGACATAGAGATGGATGCTGACGGGCGACCCGCCCAGCGTTTCCGGCGCCTTACCGCCGAACTCCGGGAATTCATCCGACAGCATGATCATGGAATCGCCTAGACGGATTTCCGCATGTCCGAGGCGTCCGTCAGGCACCATTAGTTTGTAGATCTCGGTCGCTCCGAACGCCTTCTTGTAGAACTCCAGCGCCTTGGCCGCATTCTTGATGGCCAGGTAGGGTGTTACTGTGCGGTGTCCGGCTGGTATGGCCTTTACAGTACTCATAGGTGCCTCCTTAGGATTGTCCAGTGTCTTGTGTCACTCCCATGGCGCCCTCAGCGGTCCCTACTTCGACCGGGCTTTGACAGCCAACCTGTCCGCCACCGGAATGACGGTCACGGCGAACGGCGTTCTACCATCGCCCACCACGGGTAGCCCGCTGTCCACTTCGTTGCCGCCCAGCATCGAGTTCTCGTAGTAGGGCGTGTAGACCATCATGTGAGGATGCCACGCGCCGAATCCCGGCCCGAGATCCTGGTCCGCAGAGAACATGTACGCGAATGCGACCGCCTCCATTCTCGGCAGCTCGCCTTTGGCGTATGCCGCCTGAACAGCTTCGGCGATCTGATCCGGTCCCTTACCCTCCATCCCGAGCTTGGCTTGCAGCTCCTGAAGCGGTAGCACGGTTCTCGACGCGACGGGGTCGAAGCAGATGGGCGCGCGGAGTTTTGCGTAGTAGACCAGGTCGCGTTCCCGCGCGGTGCTAGACGTCGCCGCGGCCCAACCGCGCATGACCATGCACACGAGTCCGTTGTCGCCTTGGGCGGCGACCTTGTACCCTGAGGGTGTGAGTATCTTGACGGTGGCGCGCGCCGAGACCTTTTCGGGCGCTGCGCTTCTCGCCAGGGCGACCTCGGGTTCCGGGGCCATCATGTATTCGCTGAGCGGAGGGTACTTGGGTCCCTGGGCGCAGACGGCGACAGCGTCGAGGCACGCCAGCAGCGAGACCAACATAAGGAAGACCTTCACCCCCTCGCGGGCGAAGGCACGGCCAACCGCACCGCCGATTCCCCTTCCCGCTCCGTACATCACGGCGTTCTTGTTCTTATACAGCATTTCCAACCTCCTGTTTGTCGAGTTCTATGGTCCAGGCTGTCGGGCAGGACCGTGAACCCTCTCACTGCTTCCGCCCGTCGCGGACGCTACCCAGCCGGCAGGCCCGGTATCTCCATGACCGGACGGATTTCGACCGTGCCCAGGCGGGCGCCCGGATGCCGTGCGGCGACGGCGATCGCCTCGTGGAGGTCCTTGACATCGATCAAGTAGAAGCCACCGAGCACCTCGCGCGTCTCCGCGAACGGACCGTCGGTCACGAGCCGCTTGCCGTCTCGCACCCGGACGCTGGTAGCCGTCGCGACGGGGTGCAACGGGGCAGCAATCAGATACTGCCCTTTTGCGTTCAGCTCGTGCGTGAGCTGCACGGCCTCCTTCATAGCCCGCTGTAACGCGGCTTCACCGGCCTTGTCCCAAGCCTGCTCATCGTCGTAGCACAGCAACATGTACTTCATATCCATCCCTCACACAGTCGAACCGGAAGCGCCTGGATCGACACCCCTGCGGAAGAAATGTGTCACGCGCTAACCCGTCGGGAGGCCCGGTATCTCCATGACCGGCCGGATCTCGATGGTGCCCTTTCGCGCCGGCGGAATCCGTGCGGCAACGGCGATCGCCTCGTCGAGGTCCCTCGCGTCGATCAGGTAATAGCCGCCGAGCTGTTCGCGCGTCTCTGCGAACGGACCATCGGTCACAAGCCGCTTGCCGTCGCGCACCCGAACGCTGATCGCCGTCGCCACCGGGTGCAAAGGACTGGCGGCCAGATACTGCCCCTTCGCTTCGAGGTCGTGGCAGAGCTGCGCCGACTCCACGTAACACTCCTCCCGCTCGGTGTCGTTCATGGCTTGCTCGTTGAGGTAGACCAGCAGCATGTATTTCATGTTTGTCCCTCCATCGACCTGCTCACGTTAGGCCGTTCGCCTCTTCGAGTTGCCTCAGGACAGGCCCTTCGAGACGGCGCCAAAGTACCGCGCCTCCTCTGGGCGAACGGATTCGCAAGCGTATCGAAATGCTGAACTAAGGATCCAAAGTGAACACGGCTTGAGATGTTTCCGGATTGAAAGGCAGTGAGCAATGCTCATGCACGATCTGCCATCTGCCCTGTTTCCGCTGATAGCCACCGGTGAGCCGCATCCAAGTCTGCATCGCCGGGTGATCCTTTTCCTTCCCTGTGAAGCGAAAGAGCCAGTGGGCGAGAGCCAGGTCGCCGCTCACGATGACGCTGAGGTCCCGCGTTTCTATTCCGAAGGAGGCCGGGAAGCAAGGCAAGCACTCCTCCCAAATGCGGCGGAAGGCATCTGCGCCTTTGGTTTGGAACGGTGGTTTGCAATCGAAGAAAATGACATCTGTGGCGTAGTGGGCCATGATTCGGTCTACATCCTTCGCGCGGATGGCGCTCATCTGATCGGCGATGAGTTGCCGAAGCTGAGCTTCGTCGCGTGCTTGGGCGCTCTCGGTTGTCCTCATCATGACAAGCTCCTTTGGGCTCGTGTTCAGGAATCGCGTAAAGACGTCTAACTATTTCTTCGTCCCGACCCTCATCTTGCGAAAGCGTTCGACCGGCTCGCTGGGAGCGAAGTCCTCCGCCTCGAACACCTGGCGAATCTCGACTTCGGTGTTTTCGAACGGGGCGCGCTTGAGCCAATCAATCGCCTCCTGCTTCGATTTTACCTGCCACAGCCAGAAGCCGGCGACCAACTCCTTCGTCTCAGCGAAGGGGCCGTCGGTCACGATACGCTTCGTTCCGGAAAACTTGACCCGTGCCCCCTTCGAGCTCGGGTGGAGCCCCTCGCCCGCCAGCATCACGCCGGCTTTCACCAGCTCTTCGTTGAACTTGCCCATCTCGGTCAGGAGCTTCTCGTCCGGCAAAACGCCGGCCTCGGACTCCTTGTTGGCTTTGACTATCACCATAAATTGCATAATCGTTTCTCCTTTCTTACGTTATTTTTCCTTTGTTGCTGAACGGCGCCGCTCACTTTCGCGGATCATTTCGGTCAAGTCCGCAGCCGGGCGAATCTCGTTGATGAAGTCTCCCCCTCGAACACCCGGGTGCTTTGACAGCAACTGGATGGCGTGGTTCAGGTCCTTGGCCTCGAGTATAAAGATTCCGCCCAACTGCTCCTTGGTTTCGGCGTAAGGACCGTCGGTGACGGACACTTTTCCGTTCTGGAACCGCAGGGTGATGGCGTTCCGAGGGCCTTGGAGCGCTTCCACACCAACAAGGTGCCCGTTCTTCCGAAGCACGTCGTCATAGGCGAAGCACTCATCGATGAAGGCGTTCCGCTCACTTTCGGACTTCGTTTCCCATTTCTTTTCTTCTATGTATCCAAGGCAGATGTATTTCATGGCCTCCTCCCGTTCTCGTGATTTAATGTGCTGATTGGCTGTCTACACCCTATAGTCGTTCGGCGGAGTCCAAAATCGACAACGGGACTCTAAAAAAACTGCGTTCGCGATCTCAGCCCGGCAGCTCGGCCAGCCGTCGCGCAAGAAACCGCCGCTCCGGCTCTTGTTGAGTAAGGGCGAGCGCCTGTTCGTAGGCGGCTCGCGCTTCCACCCTTCGCCCCAATCGCCGGCAGAGATCCGCCCGTGCCGAATGCGCGAGGTGATACTTCGCGAGATCGCCTCGTGCGAGGATGGCGTCGATCATGGTAAGCCCCGCCAACGGGCCGTCGCGCATCGCCACCGCCACAGCGCGGTTCAGCTCGATTACCGGCGACGGCTCCACCCGCAGCAGCAGGTTGTACAGTCCCACGATCCGGGCCCAATCCGTGGCGGCGGCGCTGAGGGCCTCGGCGTGCACGGCGGCGATCGCTGCCTGCAAGGTGTATGGACCGAACCGGCGCGACGTCAGCGCCCGTTCCACCAGCGCCAACCCCTCTGCGATCTGGTCTCTATTCCAAAGCGAGCGATCCTGGTTCTCCAGGAGGATCAGATCGCCCGTCGGTGAGGTGCGCGCGGCGCGCCGTGAGTCTTGCAGCAACATCAGCGCCAAGAGTCCCACCGCTTCGGGCTCCGGGAGCAACTCGATCAGCAACCGCCCCAGGCGGATCGCCTCGCCCGAGAGATCGTGCCGCGTGAGTGACCCGCCCGATGAGGCGGAGTACCCCTCGTTGAACACGAGATAGACCACCCGGAGCACGGCATCCAGACGGTCAGGCAAATCGGTCGCCGACGGCACCTCATAGGGAATCCGCGCGTCGCGAATCTTTGCCTTGGCGCGGACGATCCGCTGGGCGACCGTGGGTGGCCTCGTGAGAAAGGCGCGCGCGATCTCATCGGTGGTCAGGCCGCAGACTTCACGCAGCGTCATCGGCACTTGGGCGTCCGGCGGCAAGGCGGGATGACAGCAGGTGAAGATGAGGCGCAACCGGTCGTCCGCGACGCTCTCGTCGTCCCGCGCCTCGGGGTCACTGGCGCTGGATTCCAGTTGCTTGACGAGCTCCACCAACGACGCGTCGAACCGAGCACGCCGGCGCATGCCGTCGATCGCCTTGAAGCGACCGGTCGAGACGAGCCACGCCCGAGGATTCGCCGGCACGCCGTCCCGCGACCATTGCTCGAGCGCCACGGCAAACGCATCGTGCAGCGCCTCTTCGGCGGCGTCGAAGTCGCCAAGCAGGCGGATCAGAGTGGCGAGAACCTGGCGCGACTCGGAGCTGTAGATCGTGTCCAGAATCTCACGAATGCGTTCAGCAACGTTCTCTGTCATTAGCTGAACCTAGCTAGAGACCTCCGGACAGTTGAGGCCTCGACCAGAGAGAGGTAGAGTGCCCTGGCGACCCCGGTGGCAGGATGAAATTGGCGACAACCCATTCAGCAGCAAGGAGGCTCCCATAAGCATTCGTGACCAGCTTATCAAAGCGCGCTTCGGAAGGAATGTGACGTCTGATGCATCGCCCGCACGAATTCGCACGACCGTTCCTTGTGGTGCCTGATGACCAAGCTCACCTGCCGGGGCCGCTGCGAGAGTTTGATGTCGCGCCAAACCAGTATGGCGGCCCCGGGTAAGGTGCAGCGCCTGGTTCGGCGAGCCCGATTCTCTTCTGTAATCTTCATGTTCACCCTGCCTGGTGGCTTACCCCCGAGGTATGGAGCGGCTGAGCCAGTCTTCGAAACGCGTCGGGCCGATGCGCGGATTATCGCCGGGGGTGAGGCTTTGATCGTTCACCGCTGTGCCGAAGTAGCCTGCGTGGGCGTCTGTGGTCACCTTCCGTGCGTCTCGGTTTGCGCTCAAGAATCGTCGGACGAGCTCGTCCATGCGTATCGGTTCGGGACCCGCCAGCTCGACCGTGCCGTTCAACGGCTCGTCAACGGCGATGTCGGCCAGCGCGGCAGCGACGTCATCGGACACGATGGGTTGCATCAGAGCAGACGGCAACCGAACCGTTTGCCCGTCGGTGGCCGATTGGGCGATGGCTCCGACGAACTCGAAGAACTGCGTTGCGCGGACGATCGTGTAGGGAATCTTGGAGGCCTTGATCAGGTTTTCCTGGGCCATCTTCGCGCGGAAGTAACCACTCGCAAGAAGGCGATCGGTGCCGACAACCGACAACGCAATGTGATGTCCCACGCCAGCGGCCGCTTCCGCGGCAAGGAGGTTACGCCCTGCCGTCTCGAAGAACTCCAAAACCGCCTTGTCCTCGAACGAAGGCGAATTCGCCACGTCGACGACGACCTGAGCGCCTGTAAGCGGTTCAGCCAGTCCCTCACCAGTGAGGATGTTGACGCCCGAAGAGAGTGACGCCGCCACGACCTCATGGCCATGCTGACGAAGGTTGTTCACGAGCTTTGTTCCGATGAGCCCGCTGCCGCCGATAACCACGATCTTCATGTCGAATCTCCTATTTTGTCGCCCGCTCCGACCTCGATGACGATCTCCGCAACTTCGAAACCCGGGATGAAGGGGGGTGGAGTCGAGGTGGGATACAACCCCTTTCGCGCCAGGGTGTCGGCGAAGTTGATCCCCGCCGCCTCCACCCGCATGAGCACCTCTCCAGGTTCGGGTTTTGGATCGGGTGCCTCTTCGTACCGGAGAGCCTCCGGTCCTCCTGGCTGGTGCACTCGGTTCGCTTTCATGAACTGTCCCTCCTCATGATTGCCCCTGAGCGACCTTCGCCTTTTCTGTCCGCCAACCACCTGGTGCCGCTCAATCTACAGCGGGAAGCGGCGACTGAAGGCGCCAGGAGCAATTTCTCTATCGACCCCGGGCCTGCGTGCCCCGGAGCGTCATGCAGGTGCTGGAGGCTCGGGCGACCAAGCTCTGTTTCTCGTCCGTCACGTCGCACTCGACGAGGCCGATCGTCCGACCTCCCTTGACGAGGCGGCCCACGGCCCGAAGCTTGCCGGTCCACACCGGCTTCAGGAAGTTGATCTTTAGCTCTAACGTGGTGTAGGTTTCTCCTTCCTCCAGGGTGCTGGCGTAGGCTGTCCCCATCGCGGCGTCGGCGATGTCGCAAAGGACGCCGCCATGGAGCGTGCCCATCGGGTTAGCGTGGCGCTCGGTCGCCTCGAGCTCGATGACAGCCTGGCCGGACTCGATCGACTCCAGCCTGAAGCCGATCAGTGTAGCGATGGGCGGTGGCGGGATCTCCCCGCGTAACGATTTTTGGATCAGGTCCAGCATCTTTGGCATCGGCGTCGCTGCTCCCTCCCTAACCCCATCCTCCCCCAAGTCCCTTGAAGAGGCTGACCATGTCGGTCAACCGCGCGCGCTCCGTCTGGACGAGCTTTGTCTCGGCATCCAGAATTGTCCTTTGGGCGTCCAGGACGTCGAGATAGTTCACGAGCCCCTCCCGGTACCGGATCTGTGCCAGCTCCAGTGCGGTCTGGGCCGCCTTCACCTGCTCGCGCTGGCGATCGCGTTGCTCCGTCCTGGTCTGGATTGCCACCAGCAGATCGGCCACTTCCCGAAATGCGTTGAGGATGGTTTGCTGGTACAGCTCTAGCATCTGTCGATGCCGGGCTTCGGCGGCGCGCAGGCGGGCCACATTGGTCCCCCCCTGAAAAATGGGCAGCGTGATGGACGGTCCGATCGAGTAGGTGCCGCTCCCGCCTCGAAACCATTGCGTGAACTCGCTGGACTGCAAGCCCCCCTGCCCGGTGATGGAGATTGCCGGAAAGAAGAAGGCGCGGGCCTCGCCGATCCTCGCGTTCGCCGCCACCAGGGTCTGTTCGACTTGCAGGATGTCCGGCCGCCGCTCCAGAAGCTGAGCCGGGAGGCCAACCGGGATCTCCGGCTGAGTGATTACCGCCCGAAGCGGCTTCGGCTTCAGCTCAAGCGCGCCAGGGTTTGAGCCGACCAGGACCTCAAGCTGGTGGCGGGCCACCTCCCGCAAGCGGCGGAACTCCGGCAATTGCGCCGCGTTCTCCGCCACCAAGACCTCCGCCCGCTGGACATCCAGCTCCGAGGCCAGGCCTGCCTTGGCGCGGCTCCGGATGATATCCAGTGAGTCCTTCCTCAGGAGCAGATTTTTCTCAGCAATCTCGATCTGTTCGTCCGACTCACGCAGTTGAAAATAGGCCACTCCGATGTCGCTGATAAGTGAAAGGTTGACCGCGCGGCGGTCTTGTTCCAGTGCATCTGCCTCGGCAGTGGCGGCTTCTTTACCGCGGCGGATCCGGCCCCAGAGGTCCAGTTCCCAATGCAGATCGATGAGTCCGCTCCATTGGTCGAATGTGGCGCCCGGCGGGGCAAACCCTTGCGTGGCGGTTCCAGAGGGAGCCGCGAGAAACGTTTCCGACCGTCGAGTCCGGGCATAGCTCGCGTCGAGATTCACCTGAGGATACAGCCCCGAGCCGGCCGCGATGGTGATCGCCCGGCCCTCGAGCACGCGGAACGCGGCGCGCCGGACATCATGGTTATTGCGCAGCGCGAGCTCGATCAACCCGTTCAGCTCATCGTTCTGAAACTCGCGCCACCAGTTGGCCTCTGGGAGCTTCTCGGTCGAGACCCGTGCCCCCTCACCTGCCTTCCCCGCTGTCGCGTCCCAGGTCTTCGGGACCTCAAGGACCGGCCTCTGGTAATTCGGCCCGAGCATGCACCCCGAAATCATGAGCGATACGGTCAGCCCGGTGGCCGCAAGAGTGGCCCCGTGCCGCCGTTGCGCGCGCCCTCTCCTCATGTCCGGCCATCCCGTCGAATAAATACATCCACCTGCTGCCCGACATACACCGGGAACGTGGGCGGATCGAAGCGGTAGATCACCTGAAGGACGCGCGTATCGACTCGCTCGGCGTTGTCTCCCGTCAGCGACTTCTTGGGAAGGATGAACGGTTCGATCCGGGCGAACTTGAGCGCGATCGCCTTCGCGGTGTTGCCCTTCAGATAGGCTACCGCCGGACTCCCGGGCTTGACGAGAGGGGCGTTCACCTCGTCCACGTCCGCGCGGATCTGCAACTCCTGCGTCGCGCCGAGCAGCATCAAAGGGTCCGCGGCATCGAGCTTGGCGTATTCGCCGGCGCGGACATTGACCTGGAGAATAGTGCCGGCCCTCGGTGCGCGAATCGTCAGCCGGTCAAGGAGCGCCTTCGTCTCGTCGCGCTGCGCAATCGCGTGCTGGAGATCGGCTTCGGCTCGAACCAGCGCGCTTCTCGCCATCTCTAGGGCGTACCAAGTCCGCTTGAGGTCGTCCTCGCTGACGGCGCGGCGATCATGGACCGCCTGGAGTCGCCGGTGTTGCTCTTCGAGGTCTTTGACGCGATGCTGCTGCTCGGCGATCTTGGCCCGCTCGGGCGGGATGGCGGCCTCCCGCGTCTCAAGCTGCGCGCGCAGTTCGCGGTCGTCGAGTTGAAACAGCGGCGCGCCGATCCTCATCTGGTCTCCGACGGCGACATGGACTTTGGTCACCAATCCTGGCAGTGGGGGCGCGATGCGGACATTCTCGTTCACCGCCTCGATGATGCCGGCCGCCGCCACGGTGCCCTCATACGGGTTGAATGGCGGGGCGATCAGCGGAGGGGGCGGGGTCTGTTTCTGCCGCCCTCCCCAGACCGTCACGACGGTGAAGAGCAGGCCGGCCACCGCCAGCCAGATGCTCACTCGCTTCTTGATCATGAATGGTCCCTCCCGTGGTTCTGCTTCACATGCTCTATCCGACCGTCCTCCATATGGGCGATCCGATCGGCGAACTCGAAGATCCGCGAGTCATGGGTCACGACGATCATGGCGCGATCAGGCCGATTGCCGATCCGGCGCAGCAGCTCCATCGCCTTTCGCCCGCTTTCACCATCCAGGTTCGCGGTCGGTTCGTCGCAGAGGATCAGTCTGGGCTCCCCCACGAGCGCACGAGCGATGGCTATGCGTTGCTGCTGACCACCCGAGAGCTTCGCCGGCAGGAAATCGATGCGATCCCCCAGGCCCACCTCGTGGAGCACTTCTGTGGCTCGCGCAATTGCCTGCGATCTGGGGAGCCCGCGGATGATGAGCGGTACCGCTGCGTTTTCAGCCGCCGTAAGGGGTGGCAGCAGGTTGTATTGCTGGAAGATGAACCCCAGGTTCTGTTTCCGGAATCGGGTCTTTGCGTCGGGCGACAGTTCGGGAATGGAGCTTCCCAGCACGTTCAGCGTGCCCCCATCACTATCCAGAATCCCGGCGATCACCGAGAGGAGTGTCGTCTTGCCGCTGCCGGACGGCCCGGCTAGGAGGAGAATCTCGCCCAGCGCGACGTCCAAATCCACCCCCTTGAGCACCGGAATCCGCGTCTGGCCTTCGCCGAAGCCTTTGTACACCCCCCGAACTCTGACCGCCGCCGGGGTGTCCCCGTTCGCCTGAGTTCTTTTCACCGTGGTCATAGTCATCCTCTGAACACGATAGCCGGTTCAAGTTTCGCCAGTTTGCGGATGCTGATCATGCTGGCCAGCGCACAAATTCCGAGCAGGGCGACGAACACCAGCGCGAGGAGGGGCCAGGTTTCGACGAACGGTAGCGTCCCTCCACGAGCGGTCAACCGGCCGAACAGCGTGGCCAAGCCGACTCCGATCCCATAGCCGGTCAGCCCGACGGTGAAGCTCTGGAGCAGGATCATCTGCGCGAGCGTGCCGGTGCCTGTCCCCATCGCCTTGAGGGCCCCGAACTGCTTGAGGTTCTCGACGGTGAACAGGTAGAAGGTGAGCCCTGCGATGGCCATCCCGACGATGAACCCCAACAGGATAGTGGTTCCGAAATTCACGCCGATGCCGGTGTTCTTGAGCATCCAGACGATCGTCTTCCACCCAAACTCCTCGGCTGTAAACGCCCCGAGGCCCGTCTCTGCAGCGATGCGCCGGGCGAGCTGTTCAGGGGTGACCCCAGCGACCGGCTTCGCCACGATATAGGACAGCTTACGACGCTCCCGTGGCGAATACGTGAGCGCCCGCTCGTAGGTCGTATAGACGAACGGGATGTTCTGAAAGGATTTCTGCGTGTGCACGATCGCCGCCACGATGGCCTTGTGGTCATTTATCTCAAATACGGTGCCGAGCTGTATTTTCTGCGGTCCGCCCAGCCGGTCCACCGCCCATTGGTCCAGGGCGACCGCATCGGGCGCGCGCAGGTTCTCAATCCGACCCTCGCGAACGATGGCGGGGCGGCCGAGCAACGTTGCGGCATCCAACCCGACCAGAGAGATCTGCTGGTAGTTCCCATCAGCGAGCCGCGCACGGAGGACACCTTTGTAGAGCGGCACCGCCCAATCGACGCCCTCCACGCTCCGCACCCGGGTAACGGCGGTATCGGCCAGCGGCTTGACCTCTTCCACCTGGTTGATGTTCGGATCTGTCACCCAGACCGGGGCATTGATGTTGGTGACGCCGGAATGCGACCAGCGCATCAGGCCCCAGAAGATCGAGCCCTGCTGGACGGTCAGCATGACCGAGAACGAGAGCCCACAGAGGAGCATCAGGTACTTGGTTCGATCTCCGTACAGCATTTTCAAGGCGATGTAATTCACTCGTTTGCTCCTGAGTATTTGCGCGAAAGATTCAAGACTGTCGAGAGTCGGGAGGGTGGCCAGAAGCTGACTGGTCACCGATGGGGCGGCGTGTTGTTCGGATCTCCTCGAGGCTGGGCGGGGAGCGGGGCTCGCAACCCTGCGGCGCAGAACGTGATGAGCTTCTCGATCACCTCCAGCTCGTCGGTGAGGGTGAGAACTCCTCCGGAAAACCATTCGAGGTCAGAATGGTTCGTCCAGGTGTGGATCATGGCGCCCAAGAGGAAGTGCATCCGCCAGAGAAGCTCCTTCTCCGGTAGGTTCGGGAGGGCACGCGCCAAGGCGCCTTTGAAGCGAAGAAACACCTTCTCGAAGTGGGAGATGAAGGCCCGGTGGAGCTCTTTGTCGGGCTCAGAAACCATCCGCCCTGCAAGCCGCATGAAATGGGGGTGCTGAAGGCAGTGGTGTATGCTCGGAGCGAAAAAGGCGTGGAGGATCGACTCCAGCGGTAGGGCAGCATCGCCTGTTTCGGCTTCGTAGGAATCGAGGAGACTGAGGCGTTCCACATTCAATGGATCGACTCGGCGAGCGATGACTGCGCGGATCAGCCCCTCCTTGGAGCCGAAGTGGTAGCTCACTGCGGCCAGGTTGGCATCCGCGGCAGCGGTAATGGCGCGCACTGAGGTCTCCTTGATGCCGTTCTCCGCGAACAGCCGTTCGGCCACGTCCAGGATCCGCTCTTTGATCCTGATTGGGTCCCCGCTTAGTTCTGTTTTCATGGCGTGCACCACCCTCCACTCAGCGTGCAGAACACGCCCTCGATTCATGGCGTGACTCGAACAACCTCAGATGGATCAACATTGGTCAGTTCATGCTACGGAGGATATCCTCGCGCATCGTTCGAAGGGCCTTGGGGCTCATCATCAAGAAGTGACGAACGGTATAGCCGCAGGTGCGACAGCGCTTGTAGACGAAGAGCCAATTTCCATCTTCCTGCACCGCCCCCACCTGTTCCATGCCTGAGAGGCAGCATTCGCCGGGATGGGGTGGAGAGACGATTCGTTCGGGATAGGCATTGACCGATGCCTTTTGCTCATTGTACTCAACGATGTTTGACATTTGTCGTTCTCCGCGCTTCAGTCTATACGAACATTCGTTTCAAACGAACGTTCGTATGATATCATATGGTCTCAAAAAGGCAAGAAAAATTTTTTACAACCAGCAGTTTATCAACGCACCCCATTCTCAACACATCGCGTCAAATCCGCTTGCGGCATTATCGAGGTGAAGGCAAGAACCCATGTCGCAGCGGCAATGGAGATATTCACGCTTCCTCCCCTAGCTTCCTACTTGTCACGACTGATGCTGAAGATCAATTGGATAAGTGGCTCGGGCGCGTCCAGAGACAGGAAGTGTCCGGCGTCGATTACAGTCTTTATTTTCGATCCCGGGATAATCCTGTGGTTGGCCTCGCGCTCATCGCGGCGGGACCAATCGTGTTCCCCGTAAATGAGCAA
>JACQQF010000061.1 GCA_016207095.1 Candidatus Methylomirabilota bacterium
ACACAGAGTTCAATGGCACTATTTTAAGGAAGACGGAATAGGGAAAGGCTGATACCTGAAGGGGTTACGATGGAGGTATCGAGACTTCATTGTCACCACTGGAGGATCAGCCTTTGAGAAATGCTAACAGGAATGAGCGAGTACAGGAATCGATCAGGCGGTTTCGATGCGGCTTTTTGCAGTCGGGTCGCGAGAAGCTGTTCAACGTCTTGCCGGCGCAGGAGTTGATGCGGGTGGTGCAAGAAGAAGTCGAGCTGTGGCGGGATCGGCTGTATGCACCGCTGGTGGTGCTACGCTTGTTTGTTGAGCAGGTTCTGCACGCCGAGCACGCGTGCCAGGACGTGGTGGTTCGATATGCCAGCGAGCGGGTAGCGCAGGGCGAGGCGCAAGTCAGCTTGTCCACCGGGCCGTATTGCAACGCACGCCAAAGATTACCGTTGGGGCTGGTGGAGCGACTGGGCAAGAGTGTGGGCGAGCGGCTTGAAGGAGGTTCAACGGCGGGGTGGAGGTGGCGTGGACGGTCGGTGAAGATTGTCGATGGCACGACGGTGACGATGCCCGACACTGAGGACAACCAAGCGCGGTATCCGCAGCATGGCGGGCAGAAGCCCGGGCTGGGATTCCCGATCGCGCGGCTGGTGGCGCTGGTTTCCCTGGGCTGCGGGGCGGTGCTCAACTGGGCGATGGGGCCGTGCCAGGGCAAGCAGACGGGTGAGGACGCGTTATTGCGAGAGTTGTATGGCTCGTTGGTCAAAGGTGACATCGTGCTGGCGGATCGTTATCACTGCAGCTATTTCACCGTGGCAGTGCTGTATTTAATGGGGGTGGATGTGCTCACGCGCCAGCACGCGCGACGCGTGACGGACTTTCGGCGCGGCAAGCGTTTGGGTAAACGCGATCACTTAGTGGTTTGGAAGCGCCCGGCGCGTCCGCCATGGATGCAAGAGGAGAGCTATGCCCGAATCCCGGAAGAACTCGTGTTGCGCGAGGCGAAGGTTGCGCAGTGGGTGCTGGTGAGCACACTCATTGATCCGGTGCAGGTGAGTAAAGCGGAACTCAATGCGCTGTACGTTCAGCGCTGGCACATCGAGCTCGATCTGCGCGCGATCAAGACCGTGATGGGCATGGAGATTCTGCGCTGCAAGAGCGCGCAGATGGTGCAGAAGGAGGTCGGCGCCTTTTTCCTCGCGTACAACCTGATCCGAGCCGCGATGGCGCAGGCCGCGGCCTGCGCCAAACTATTGCCGCGGCAGCTGAGCTTCTGCGGGGCGAAGCGCATGATCAACGGCTTCATGGACCTTCTCAGGGGAAGGGCCGCACGGGGTCTGATCCGAATGTTCGCGTATGTGCGGGGCGCAATCGCGCTTCTGCTCTTGCCGCACCGACCGAACCGAGTCGAACCTCGGGCCGTGAAGCGACGACCAAAACCGCATCGACTGCTCACCGAACTACGCCATGTGGCTCGCGCAAGGCTTCTACGCACACGCTCATGTATCGCTTAAAGTAGTGCCATTGAACACAGAGTTCACAGAGAAAGATCAAAAGCTGAACGCCAAGGACGCAAAGGTGAGAATCGAAACGCCCTGAAAACCTCCCGTTTCATTTTTTTTCTTGGCGGTTTTGGCGTCTTGGCGGTTCAACAATATATTTTCCTCTGTGTCCTCTGTGACCTCTGTGGCTATGCTTTTTAACCTTTCCGCAGGATCGTCGCGTTGGAGCAGTTGAGTGCCTGCCCGCGCCCGGTGACGAGGCACACCTCGGCGCCCTTCACCTGGCGCTCGCCGCACTCACCACGCGTCTGGCGCACGCCCTCGACCATGTGCAGCCAGCCTTCCATATACGATTCGGAGAGATTGCCGCCCGCGGTGTTGATGGGAAGCTCGCCCCCGAGCTGGATGCGCCCGCCCTCGACGAACGGCCCCGACTCGCCCACCTTGCAGAAGCCGCCGTGCTCGAACCAGAGCAGCACGCTGCTTGTGAAATTGTCGTAGAGCTGCGCCACATCGATGTCCTGCGGTCCCACACCGGCCATGTTGTAGGCGTCCGTGACCGCAAGCTTCTGGTGCGGCACATACCACCAGTCCTCGCGCTCCATGTTCTCGGTGGTGTACGCCTGTCCCATGCCCGAGACCAGGACGAGCGGCTGCTTCAAGTCTTTCGCGCGTTCCGCCGCCGTGACGATCACGCACACGCCGCCATCGGAAATGAGACAGCAGTCCAGAAGATGCAGCGGCTTCACGATCCAGCGCGAATTCTGATGGTCCTCGATCGTGATCGGCTTGCGCATGACCGCGTTGGGATTGAGTGACGCATGTTTTCGACAGGCGACCGCGATCTCGCCCAACTGGCGGCTGGTGGTGCCGTAGAGCGCCATATGGCGCGCTGCGGTGATTGCGCTGTTGGCGCACGCCGCCATGAACCCCCAGATCGCATACGAATCACCCCAGCCCGAGGCACGACCGAAGCGCGAGCCGCCGGTCGCCGCCGCGTCGCCGAAAACGCATGCCACGTAGTTCGCAAAGCCCGCGTTGACCGCGAGCGCCGCCTCATGCAGCAACGCGCCGGCGGTGCCGCCGCCCATCACCTTGCTGCCGGTGTAGCGCGGATTGAGCCCAACGGTCTCGCCGAAAGTCTGGTAATTGAGCGCCGCCTCGGGCGCAGTGGTGCCCGGCATGGTGAGCAGCCCATCGTTATCATCTTTTTTCAGGCCCGATTCGGCCAGGGCTCGCT